>CAZQTJ010000332.1:0-2685 GCA_964596035.1 uncultured Cocleimonas sp.
CCTCAAATACTGGCAACGTAATTTACACTAATTTTATTTTGTTGAATAGATGAAATAAACAATAAGGAGGATAAATAAAGATAATTGGTCGTATAATAATCAATTTTAAATAACCCACATCATTTAGGAATGAGCGCGAAATAAGTTCCCGATCTTATAACGCAGAATTTTTATTTCAGATAGGATAAAAAAGCAAGTTAGAATGGGACGTTATTTCATACTCGTTCCTTACTAAGCTTATGATAAGCGCTTATTAATTTACTGTGCATCACCCAATCACTTTGTAAACTAAACACGGTCTCTCCTCGTATTAGGGCTTCTGCTTCTAATAGGTACTTTTCTCCAAATAACTTAGCTAATGATGAGCGATACTTTTCATGTCGCTCATTTGCATGAGCCAATTTAAATTGCAATAAGGCATCGACACAGCGATAGGTTTTGAGTCGTTCTTTATTTAGTTGTGCAAAGTAAATTAACCACTGACAACCTTCTAAAGACTGATCATCATCACCTGATTTTAAGGCTAGTAATGTTTTTAATTCCGCTATACGAAAATCAGCCCAAATACTGTCTTTATCTGCTGGCAATCCGATTAAGGCGGCGACAGGTTGTTGCTCATCAAGGTCTCGTTGATTGAGGTCTAACAACAATTCAGCATGAGATTCTGGATTATCGTCAATATTGAGTATGCGCTCGCGCAAATCCATACCGACATTATTATTTGCCCAGATTAAATCATCAGGTGGGTATATTTCAGACATGCTTGGAACAAGAATACGACAGGCATAAACACCTAAATGCTCATAATCGGCAATATAAATATCTAAGTCATCGGCATGTATTTGCTTGCAGAGGTAATCAAACTCTTCTTCTGTGGAACCTGTAAAATCCCAATCAGTAAAGTCATAATCGGGGGTATCTGCAAGATAGTCCCAATGGATGATGCCGCTTGAGTCAATAAAATGAGTTTCTAAGTTTTGCAAACTTGCCACTTCGTCCAGATCAAAACCTGGTGCGGCAAAGCCCTCTAAAGCATTTAAACCACGACCTTGTAAAAGCTCGGTTAAAGCGCGTTCTAGGGCAATTTCAAAACTAGGATGCGCTCCAAAACTGGCATAACAACCTTGATCTTGGGGATTCAATAAGGTCACGCAGATAACAGGATATTGACCTCCTAATGAGGCATCTTTAATGAGCAAAGAGTAGCCCGACTTCTCTAGTTCTTTTATCCCTGCTTGTATGCTTGGATAGCGTTGCAATACCTCGTCTGGAATATCTGGTAAGCATGTACCTTCACTAATAATCTTAAACTTTATCGCACGTTCAAAAATTTCAGATAAGGCTTGTACCCGTGCTTCTGAAGCGGTATTTCCTGCCGACATACCATTGCTAACATAGAGATTACCAATAATATTGACGGGAAAATAAACTTGTTCACCATCACGTTGACGCACATAGGGTAAGGCGCAGATGCCACGCTGGGAATTACTGCTGTTAACGTCGATAATGGCATCTGCGGGAAGTTCGTCTTCGTAATCATAGAAGTCCCATAAACTTGGACTTAATAATCCGCTTGGCATTTCTCCATTTTTTATAGGAAACCATTTTTCATTGGGGTAATGAACAAAGTCAGCCTGACGACATTCATCACCTAAATAAAAATCAGCCCAAAAATAATTACAGGCTAGGCGTTCAAAAAACTCACCTAAAGCACTGGCTAAAGCTGCTTTTTTCGAAGCGCCTTTACCATTGGTGAATAACAAGGGACAATCACGATCACGAATATGCACCGACCAGACATTGGCAATGGGATTTAGCCAAGATTGCTCTATAATATTGTAATCAAGCGTCTGTAGTTTTTGTTGCATACTAGAAATGGAATCTTCCAGTGCCGCGTCTTTACCAAGAATATGAGTTTGTGACATTTTAATCTTTTTTAGGAAAGGGAGTTTGACTATTATAGTCGTTCTGTAACGTTTCTGCGTGAATTGAAACGCTATATTTCCAATATTTACTTATGAATACAAAAACAACTACTCTATCAAACAATAAATCCAAACCACCGCTATGGTTTTGGATTGCACTGGTGTCAGTCTCTTTAATAAGCTTGACTTCTGTGACACTAAATTTGGCGAAGAGTAGTCGTTTAAGTATCGCAGCCCAAGAAAACCAAAAACCTCTGATGACACAGCGTGTGGAATTATTAAAAGAGGAAGGCATCATAAAAAGCAACTGGCTCAAGACGCTAAACCCTCAAGCAAAAAAAATTCAGGGGGATTTAATTTGGAGTACAAAACAACAAAAAGGCATGATGCGCTTTAATAACTTACCTAAACTTGGCACAGATCAATCTTATCATTTATGGATTTATGATTTAGAGTACAGCATTAAAGAGCCCATCTCTGCAACACGGTTTCAAACAGAGCCGCAGCTGAAAAAAGATTTTTTAGTGGAAATAACCCCTAAAAAAATGATCAAAAAGCCTTATAAGTTTGTATTAGTGATCGAAACTAAATCGCAAGAGAAGCAAATTTTATTGTTAGCGCAACCCTAATACACTCCTATCGGCTACCAACTTAAAGCGGGACAGCTTATCGAGTGTCGCGAGATAGGATCACACGATATTTTTCTTTGTCGGATGACGTTTTATTGCTACGCAATAAAATCTTATCCAACCTACATTAT
>CAZQTJ010000333.1:0-2676 GCA_964596035.1 uncultured Cocleimonas sp.
AATCAATAGCTTGCGTCCTGTGCCGTAGTGACCTCACGGATTCAGGTTTTAGTCCTAAATCGTGAGTAAGAAACGACAAAGAGATAGTAGGCTTTTATGTAGCAGGTATAAGGTGAAAAGTATCAATACCGATAGAATGATATAGCTACCTGTTTTGGCAAATGCTTGGTTAAGAATAACAATACAACCTGTTGCTTGAAAACTGTTGAAAACATGAATAATCAAGGTTGGCAGAGGCACTAAGAGAATAAAGCTTAGAATGCCATTTAATAAGTTTTTTGTGTTTGCAGTCATGGGAATTTTTACTATTTGTTATTATATTTATTAGTAAAGCGGTACGAAGAACCATGAGAAATTAGTATAAATACGAGGGAATGTGGTCTAAGTAGCACTCTTTGTTAGGGATTTATTATTACTTAGTCCCTTAGGGTGATTAATTATACTGTTTGGGGGTGAAGTAAAGCTGAATAGCTGCAAGAGGCGGCGAGGTTATCATTTTTATTTGAACCTGAATCCGTGAGGTTCTTAAAAGATGAAGAACCTCATTTAAAATTAGTTAGTAAATTTTACCCAAGGGTATTTTTTATCATCTTTAACGTGACTCCAAAATAAAACACCTGAATTACGCCACGGGTCGAGAATGATACTATTACTCACCGTCCCACCTTTAGCAGAGACGGTTAAGGTGCTGTGTTCTTTCCAATAGTTTCCTCTAAATGCAACTGCGTGATGAAAGTCTAGCGTTTTTAATGGTTTTCTACCGAGTTGTTTACCCATATCGCGCGTCCATTGCCAGCATAGACCATCTTTTCTATAACCATAATTTACTAATACATTTTGTAATAAGGGAGGAGAGACAAGCCTATATTTATTAGCGAGTATCATCGGGTACATGACCCCTTCACGCGCAACAAAATGAGCTTCTTGAGGGTCAATATTAGGGCCAAGGGACATAATCGCTTTTTGCAGCGCCTGTATTTTTCTTTCCTGTGCAGAATCGATCGCTGAAACAGTGGTGATCTTTCTTTTTGTATCGTACTGAACATTTTTATAACGAACATTGGTACAAGCACTAAAAAGTAGTAGTGTCGTTAATATAATGCCGAGGTGTATCGTTTTTTTACTTAGATATTTCATGAAAGTTGCTCTTTGCTAAAATGCATCAAATAATTAACATCGACATTGTTGCCTAGCTTGTAACTTTGAAACAATGGGTTGTAGGTCATGCCCGTGATGTTTTCTAACTTTAATCCTTTCTCTCTTGCCCATGATTCTAATTCGGATGGGCGAATAAATTTTGCATACTCGTGAGTTCCTTTAGGCAACATATTAAGCACATATTCTGCACCAATAATCGCGAAAGCAAAGGACTTAGGATTACGGTTGATTGTAGAAAAAAAGATATGACCATCAGGCTTTACTAACTTGCTACAAGCCGCGATGACAGAGCCAGGGTCGGGTACATGCTCTAGCATTTCAAGGCAGGTCACTACATCGTATTGTCCCGCCTGCTTTTCTGCAATTTCTTCTGCTGTAATTTGTTGATAATCTATTTCGACACCTGCCTCAAGGCTGTGTAGTCTTGCGACTGATAGGGGTGTTTCTCCCATATCAATGCCTGTTACTTGCGCTCCGCGTAGTGCCATACTCTCTGACAAAATTCCCCCGCCACAACCGACATCAATCACTTTTTTATCTTTTAAGCCGCGTGCATGTTGTTCAATATAGCCTAAGCGTAAAGGGTTGATTTCATGTAAAGGTTTGAACTCACTACCCGTATCCCACCAGCGGTGCGCCAACACCTCAAATTTATGAATTTCATTTTTATCAACATTACTCGTTTGCATTTTAATTTCCACATGATTCCATCACTAAGTACGCTATTATATCGTGATTAGATGCGATTAGGAATGTGCTTGATATTGGGTCTAAAATTTAAACTTATTAAGGTGATTGATTATTATGTGGCGTTTTTTTATAGGGATATTGTTAGTGCAACTCGCTACAGTTGCATTAGTGTTATTTTCACCTGATTTACAGGGAATTGGATGGCTAAAATTAGCGCTTCCTATCATTATTGTTGGGTTTTTTGCTGCTGTTTGGTTTCAGTCTTTAGCTGAATATAAAAGCAAAAATGAAGTAGAAAACCTAAAAGGACAGCACTTAAAAGAAAAAGCTAAAATTCAATTAAATGCGGAACGTGCGAAAACAAGGCTGGTTAAGCAGACACAAAAACAAATCGCTAGAGAAGCAAAAATCACGCATTCGAAGGCTAATTTTAAGGTGGGGGCTGCTTTTGCTGCAACCATTGGAGCGGGAGCTTTGATGTTGCTAGTAGAGATGTTTACTTTTGGTTTGCTCACAATAAGCACGGCAGGAGGTGCTTTAGGTGGGTATGTTTTACGGGCGCGACGTGAAAATGGTTTGTTAGTTAAGAAGGAGCCAAAAATAATAGCGGTTGGTTCTTCTAAAACAAAAGAAAAACGTTTGAAATAAGTCGCTTACTTACTACTAATGGTAAGCTCTCATAAACTGTAGGCAATACCACGAAGTCATTGGCTTGATGATGGCGTATTAGGAGTAGGTAATGGGTCAATATGTGATTTAGTTTAATTATGTTCTGTAGGTTGGTGCTGAGGCACGAAGCCCAACAAGCTTAGTTATGTTGGGCTTCGT
>CAZQTJ010000334.1:0-2656 GCA_964596035.1 uncultured Cocleimonas sp.
GATTCAGGTTAAAATAATGATAACAAATAAAAGTGGTGATATACCCTATTCCCTTTAGGGGTTCAACGCAAGTATTGGGAATGCTTATTCAATCCATTTTTTACATTGATGGATAGAATTAATTTATCAATAAGGATAAGCACTTTTTGAATGGCAAAATGAAGGTTTTAATTTCGGCTGATTTTGCCTCATAATTAAGTCTCATATTTACTAATATTACTTATCAGAACCTTTCTATGAGAATCCCCCGTTTTTACATTAAGAAATCGTTAGAGCTTGGTTTGACGTTAGATTTACCTTCAGATATTCACCGTCATGCTATTCAAGTTTTACGCCTTAAAATTGACGAAAATATTATTCTATTTAATGGCAAAGGGGGAGAATATCTTGCTTGTTTAACGCTTGCTGAAAAACGTAAATCGGCAGTATCAATTATTTCATTTGATGATATCAATCGGGAATCTCCACTTAGTACAACACTTGCGCTGGCGATGATTAAATCTGACAAAATGGATTTTGCGATTCAAAAGGCGATTGAAATGGGCGTTAATTGCATACAGCCAATTTATACCCACCGCAGTGTTGTCAAAATTAAAGCGAATCGATTAGATAAAAAAATGGCGCATTGGCAAGGCATCATTAATGGCGCTTGCGAACAGTCTGGGCGTACCTCATTACCTATAATACACACCCCTATATCGCTGGAGTCTTGGCTTCAAACGTCTTTATCGTCAACACGATTAGCTATGTTGCCTGGAGAGTACCCGCTGATTAAATCACTCCCTTCTCCCTTAAATAATAAAGTATCTTTAATTGTTGGCCCTGAAGGTGGTTTTACAGAAGCAGAAGTTGAGTTGCTTATTTCATCTAATATTACAGGCATACAATTTGGCCCACGCATCTTACGAGCAGAAACAGCGGTTATTGCAGGCGTATCATTGTGTCAGCAATTATGGGGGGATCTTTGAGCTATAAAAATATCTCTGTTTTTTTGAACTATCGTTGTCATAAGCACTCAATATAAGTGGTACATTCAAGCGCAAACAATATGCCTTATGTTCCCATCTCTACACATAATATTTAAAAATAAGCGGGTAGGATGAAAATGGACTGATTTTATTCTTTGGTGGGAGTAAAGCTAGTCACTAATGCCCAATATTGCTTTGCTTTATTGGGCATTTTATTTTTTAAAAGCTAAGAGGATTGTCCTGAATCCGTGAAGTCACTACGGCACAGGACGCAAGCTATTGATTCATCACGGGTTTAAAAAATACCCGCTTAACCTACGGGTGAAGCTAAGATTTTTTAAATTCCGTGCTAAACCAATATCTTACGCCCTGTTATCCGCATTGACCTCACGAATTCAGGATTATCTGAGAATAGAAAACCTGCTAGCGATAAACCTCTAATTTTTTCACTGAGTTTATTGCGATAGGCGTTGTAGCAATGCCGCCATAAAGATTCTGTTTTACAATCAATTCCCCGCCTCTAATTTTACTAAGAGAACCTTCTACAACTTTACCGTTATTTTTCAACAAACGAACTTTATAACCAATCGCACCACTTGCACGTCTTACGCTAATCAATCGAAATTTGGGTTCTTTATAGTTTTTCACGACTATTTTTTTCTGTTTCTTCAAAGCAGTCGCTACTTTAGGGCTTAATAGATCCTCATCCGTTAAAATAATATCGACAAAATCGTCCTCATTTTCCCCAACATCCTCTAATTCTGCCGTATTATCAATAGTGGTTTCATTAACCAAACCTACGCTTGTAGCAATCTCCGTTAACGTTTTTTCCAATGGCTTACCTAAGGTAACAATCGTAAGAACAACGGCAATAACACCCACGGCGATAGCGACAACATTTGTCGTCATTGCCGCAGCCCAGTTCATTCTATTCACTATTTTATAAACCAGAGTGAAAACTACCAAAGGAAAAAAGTACATTGCGGCAATGTCTAAATATTTATCAAGCGCTAATATATTGGCTCCTAACAGCGCTACACCTGAAATAATAATCGCAATCAGCCACGACAAAGCAATCCAAGCCATATCAGGTTTTTTAGCATGTAAAAGCTTCGCAAAAAAACTAGTAACCCAAAGCGTTGCGACAAAAGCAACAATAGAAAGAGGAAGCGTTAGCATCTCCATAAGAACACCTACTTATAATTTTTATATATTAAAGAACGTACACAAAATAGCTTCCCGACGCTAAGAAAGTTATTCCATGTATGCTCTTATTAGTAGATATAAAAAGCTTACAGAGTTCAATGACTAACCGATAAAAGCGGACGATTAAGTAGGTTGACACAATAAATCTAACAAAATTCGGCATCCTTCATATATCGCTTTACACTTTATTGGCTATTTTCGTAGCCCGTATGTAGCCTAAGCGGAATACGGGAGATCGTAGCAACGCGCTATCCCGTATTACGTAAACTTCATACGGGCTACAAAAGTGTAAACTACTTTTTTAATATATGAAGGATGCCAAAAATTCTACGTTATAAGTTCGGAAAGTTATTCCGTGTATCCCTATTCCCCAAGTGAAGTAAGATCCTGAATCCGTGAGGTCACTACGGCACAGGACGCAAGCTACTGATTCATCACGGGTATTAAAAAATACCCGCTTAACCTACGGGTGAAGCTAAGAT
>CAZQTJ010000335.1:0-2653 GCA_964596035.1 uncultured Cocleimonas sp.
AATTTTTGCTGTATTCTTGGGTCACAACCATGATTAATCTTGGTTTTTGTATCTTCCACGGCTTGTGTTGCAATACCGATGGCTATTTCTTGACTAAGCCCATGCTCAAGCGCATCTAATGCAGCAGAATTTGCCTTAACTGCTTTGCCATTTTCTATCATTTCATCAATAATCTCTTTAATCGCCTCAAAGCGACCGCGTGGTTTGTCATGGAATTGATAGGCTTCTGTAAAATAATCCATATCAAAATCAAGCAAGTACTTGCGCGGATCATAGCCTTTTCCTGGTACTACTTTTTTAGTCCGACGATCTACTTTTGTACCTGTAATACCTTCAATATGTTCATATTGATAGCTGCAATTTTTAGCAAAGCCCAGTACAAAGAAGTTAGTGATAGGTGTACCTCCACCTAAACGCAGTGGCTGAATTTTAACATCTAACTCACCGCCCTCTAAATCAGTATTACCCCTTACTTCACCACTGAGCATCCCAAGAATGGAGATTTTATGCTCTCCAGCGGTAGCGATTTTATTATTAATGATTTTTAAGTTTCTAAAGGCTCCGTCCGTTGAAAAGATACCTTGTAACTTGGCAACTGAGCTAATGATATTATCTTGAATGGTTGTATCTTCTAAAGTAGCGCCTGCAAATTGGTCAAGATTATTCTGCATTGGTGGGATTAATTGAATTGCATCACGATGCCCTAAGTTAGCAAACTTACCAATGGGTCGAAGTACCGTTGGCATTAAGGTATCTTCACTTTCACTATGTAAACGGCTAATTTCTGCATTTACTTTATCAACAATTTCATCAAATAACTGCACAAAGCCATATTTAACCGATGCTGTATCCATAATTGCATCATGCAAAACAAGATCGCAAATGGTTAAAGGACTCTTTACTTGCATAATATCGCGGATAAAATATTTTAGTAAGACTCTTTTCCCTGCTTCGTCACCACTGCCTTCTTCTGTATAACTATAAATAAAATCGTTTAAATCTTGCTGACATGTAAGGGGTTTTAGTGCGGCTCCAATGGTATTTTTAGTAATTTCTGGAAAATTAAAAAGAGGTATGCCTCTTTCATCCGTCTTATCGAGTAAATGCAAAATAATATCGTTATGGACATGGTCCTCTATAAAAGCTTTAGGGGGGCTTTTTAGGTGTGCATTTAACTCCTGTTGTAATTTGGTGATTTTTGCGTTGCTTGTTTCGCAAAGATTTTTTTTCTCTGCTTTTATTTGCGCCTCTATTTCTCTTTTCTTATAGAAAAAATGTACAAACCCTAGCCTGTAATTTACATATTTCGCGGCAATCTTTTCCTCGTATGAGGGAGGTTTAGGCTCTACTATCTTTTTTTCATCTCGTGATATTTTTTCGCTGGTTTGAGTCGCAGTTACACTTTTTTCAACAACTTTAGTTTGCTTTTTTATATCAACTTGAAAGGACTTTTCATCTGAGGAGGGTGGTTTAACAGGATTAAGTAATAGCATTAATGCTTTTGATTCAGCCGCAAATTTTTTCCTTTCTGCTAAAAAATCATTTGCTTTTTGATATTGCTTTGCGTTTAAACTTGCACGTATTGAAGCGTCTGCTTTGAGTGCATTCTGGTTAGCTTGCTTTATTTTAGCTTTTATCTCTTCTCTGCTTAATACTTTTTCCTTAACTGGCTCTTTTGCCTCACTCCTTGTTTGTTTAGCAGGTGTTTGAAGTTGTTTAAGTAACTCTTTCCCCTCCTTATTAAATTGATTTCTTTGCTGTAATAATTCATTGGCTTTTATTAATCTTTTCTCAGCTAAAGCAACCCTCATATCCTTATCAGCCTGTCGTGCTTTCGCATTACATTCGCGGATTTTATTCTTTAGCATCTCCCTAGTTAAAACAGGCTTGACAACCTCTTTCTCGACAGCTTGTTGTTGTTTTTCTGTCTTACTTTTAGGGGAAATACTTTTGGGTGATTGCGTATTCTGCGTATGAATTCTAGGTGGTTGGAGTAGGAGCGCTAATTTTTTTGCTTCAGAGTTTAAATAGTTTCTTTGTTGTAATAATTCATTCGCCTTTTCTAACTCTCTATTAGCCAGTGCTACTCGCATTTTCTTATCAGCCTCTAATGCTTTTTTATTGCACTCCCTTATTTTTATTTTTATTTCTTCTCGACTTAATGAAGGCTCTGCTTTTTTAGTTTGAGGATTTGGTGTTTTATCCTCTTTGGGAGGGGTCAATAATTCATTTAGTTGTTTTACCTCCCCATTATATTGATTTCTTTGACGTAAAAAATCATTTGCCTGAGAAAGTTGTTTTTCCACTAAAGCAAGACGCATTTTTTGGTCTGCTTCTTTTGCCATTTTATTTAAACTAATTATTTTTTCTTTAATTTCTTGGCGCGTTTTAGGTTTTATAGACGTGTTTTCTTCGCTAGAAGTTAGCTGTAATTTTTTCTGTAGTTCCGTTCTTTCATCTGTCAGTCTCTTTTTTTCATCTAACCAAAAAACATTTTTCTTTCTATCTTTGTTTTTCAAAGCCTCCCACGACTTTTCCGTCGCATTTAAAATCTCTCTTGTATACTGATCTATCTGTCGCTGTAGCGCATTATGAGTAATTTGAGACATTATTGGAGTTCCTCAACAAGGATTATTAAGCATCGGAAAAAACC
>CAZQTJ010000336.1:0-2614 GCA_964596035.1 uncultured Cocleimonas sp.
TGCTAAACCAATATCTTACGCCCTGTTATCCGCATTGACCTCACGGATTCAGGTTCTACCTAAAATAAAGCTACTCCAAGGATTCCTAATAATGACGCAAAGTACACGCTGGTTCTGGCTTACCATAAGTACCATTACTCTATTTTTATTATATCTCCTTGCGCCTATCTTATTACCTTTTGTTTCGGCGGCTCTCTTGGCTTATTTGGGTGATCCTTTAGTTGATCGCTTGGAAAAAATGAAATTATCAAGGACATTATCAGTTGTTATCGTCTTTTCTTTGATGTTTACCATTGTGGTGCCATTGCTTCTATTTTTGATTCCGCTACTGCAAGAGCAATTAACCTTATTACTGAAAAAATCACCTGACTATATCCAGTGGGCTACAACTAATATACAGCCAATGCTACAAGATTCTTTGGGTATTAGCCTGCCTTCTTTGGATGTCGATCAGTTAAAGAAGACAGTTGCAGAAGAGTGGACAAATGCGGGGGGATTTTTTAAAGGTTTGCTACGAACGGTTTCACATTCTAGTGTCATTGTTGCTGGCTGGTTAGCAAATATTGTGCTGATACCTGTTATCACCTTCTATTTACTAAGAGACTGGGATCATTTGGTTGCTTATATTCATGACTTACTACCACGCTCTATTGAGCCAACCGTTTCCTTAATGGCTAAAGAGTCTAATGACGTATTAGGAGCTTTTCTTCGAGGGCAAATGTTAGTGATGTTAGCTCTTGGTGTTATCTATAGCATTGGTTTACGATTGGTTGGGGTGGAGTTTTCATTACTAATTGGGTTATTCGCAGGTTTGTTAAGCTTTATTCCCTATATGGGCTTAATTGTCGGTGTCATTATCGCAGGTGCGGCTGTTTTATTTCAAACTCACGATATGACTAATCTATTATGGGTTTTCTTGGTGTTTGGTGTTGCGCAAATGATAGAAGGTATGTTTTTAACACCTGTCTTAGTGGGGGATAGAATCGGTTTGCATCCTGTTGCTGTTATTTTTGCGGTATTAGCAGGTGGACAACTATTTGGCTTCTTTGGTATTTTGTTGGCACTTCCTGTTTTTGCCGTGCTGGCAGTGCTCCTTCGTCATGGGAAGACTCGCTATAAAGGCAGTAAAATTTATCAGGTGTAATTAAATAATGTCAGAACAATTAACGCTAAATGTTGGGCTAAATGAAGGCTCGCGCTTTCCATCTTTCTATCGAAATGATGAAAATGCAGATGCGGTGGCAACGCTAGAGCTGTTTTCTCAACCTTTTCAAGAGAAGAGCCAACAGCAGATTTTTTTATGGGGAGGGGGGCAAGTTGGTAAGTCGCATTTATTACAAGCGTGTTGTTATCAGCTTTCTGAGCAAGGAATGCATGCTAGTTATTTGCCGTTAAAAGTATTGTCACTTTATGGTTCTAGTATTTTAGAGGGCTTGCATAATACCGATTTAATCGCCATTGATGATGTCGATATTATTTTGGGAGATAAATATTGGGAAGAGGACTTATTTAATTTAATTAATCATGCGCGTATTTCTGGTCAGCGTCTATTATTTAGTGCCAATCAAAATCCAAGAGATTTGGTTTGTAGTTTACCCGACTTATCAACCCGCTTAGTATGGGGGAGTAGCTATCAACTACCTGAGTTGAGTGGTGAAGAAAAACCATTACTATTGAAGTTACGAGCACAACAACGAGGTTTTGATCTTGATGATCGTGTTATAGACTATATCTACAAGCGTTTTCCCCGTGATATAGATTCATTGCTAAATATTTTAGATCGCTTAGATAAAGAAAGCTTACGTCAAAAATCTAAAATAACCATTCCTTTTGCAAAACAAGTGCTTGAATAACAGTAATATATTATCTATATAACATATGTATGTATATTTTCACATCCAGTCTGGAGACAATCATGGATACAAAATTATTTCTTGATGAATTATTAAAAGCAGGGCGCGAATTGGCAGAAAAAGGTCAATCGTTTGCGGAGGATAAACTCGATATTAAAGAGTCAGGTGAAAAGCGTGATGCTACCTTGTCGGGAATGAAAACAGGCGCAATTGCTGTTGGTGCGCTTGCTATATTGCTCGGTACGAAAACAGGGCGACAAGTAACAGGTTCTGCAATTAAATTAGGTGGTTTAGCCGCAGTAGGTGGAGTGGCTTGGCAGGCTTATCAAAATTATAAAAGCAATAAAAATATATCAACGACTGATACCGACGTTGTGCCTATCAATGAAGTAAAAGATGATAAAGAAGCGAATGAGCGAAGTGTTACCTTGTTAAAGGCAATGATTGCTGCGGCTAAATCTGATGGTCATGTGAATGATGAAGAATTAATAGAAATTAAGAAGCAGATTAAAAACTTAGGTTTAGAAGGGGATATAGCCACTATTTTAGAAGAAGAATTAGCTAAGCCTTTAGATATAGAAGAAATAGCAGCACTAGCAGGTGGGCAAGAGGCTAAAGCAGCTGAAATTTATCTAGTCTCTGCGGTTGTGACGAATAAGGAAAACGAAAAAGAGCGCAAATATTTGGACGATCTAGCGAAAGCGATGAAAATTCCTGAAGAATTGTTAGCAGAGCTGAATGCTTATAATGATAAGGATGAT
>CAZQTJ010000337.1:0-2608 GCA_964596035.1 uncultured Cocleimonas sp.
ATTGCGTTATAATTTCGAGAGCTTATTCTAGTATGTATTTCTAGTTTGGGTTTTATTCCTATATTCATTTTTTAATTTCTAAACATTTTTCAGGGATAGTAATACAAAATGGTGCGATTTATATTCGTTACAGGCGGTGTTGTTTCGTCGCTAGGAAAAGGTATAGCCGCCGCTTCTCTAGGATCAATCCTTGAAGAGCGTGGCTTAAAAGTTACCATGATGAAACTTGACCCTTATATAAATGTTGACCCAGGAACAATGAGTCCTTTTCAGCATGGTGAAGTTTTTGTAACCGAGGACGGTGCTGAGACTGACTTAGATTTAGGGCACTATGAACGTTTTGTTGGTTTTACTGCGACACAATTAAATAATTTCACTAGCGGTAGAATTTATAGCAATGTTATCCGTAAAGAACGTCGTGGAGAGTATCTTGGTGCGACAGTGCAAGTTATCCCGCATATTACCGATGAAATAAAAGCAAGTGTACGCGCAGCAGCGAAAGGCTTTGATATTGCGATGGTTGAGGTTGGCGGGACAGTGGGTGACATAGAGTCACTCCCTTTTATGGAAGCAATACGCCAAATGGGTGTAGAGGAGGGTGATAATGCGCTCTTTATGCACTTGACCTTAGTGCCTTATTTAGCCGCAGCAGGGGAGTTGAAAACTAAACCAACACAGCATTCTGTCAAAGAGCTACGATCCATTGGTATACAGCCCGATATATTACTCTGTCGAAGTGATCGTGCCGTACCAGACAACGAGCGTAAGAAAATATCATTGTTTACCAATGTGCAAGAAGATGCGGTTATTTCAGTCATTGATCTTGATAATATTTACAAAATACCACTTTGGTTACATTCACAAAAATTAGATCAAATTGTTGCTCAAAAACTAAGACTAAACAACTTGCCAGAAGCCGATTTATCTGGCTGGAAAGACGTTGTCAATGTCATGGAATTCCCAGAGGGCGAAATTGTAGTCGCAATGGTGGGAAAATATATGGATTTGACAGAATCGTATAAATCCTTGAACGAAGCCCTGACTCATGCGGGCGTGCAGACTCGATCAAAAGTCAGTATTCGTTACGTTGATTCCGAAAAACTAGAAACAGAAGGAACGAAAGAGCTAGAAAATGTTGATGCTATTTTAGTCCCTGGTGGTTTCGGTGTGCGAGGTGTTGAAGGGAAGATACTAGCGGTTAAATACGCAAGAGAAAATAAAGTACCTTATTTAGGCATTTGTTTGGGAATGCAAGTTGCCGTTATCGAATTTGCACGTCATTGTGCAGGTTTAAATGAAGCAAACAGTACCGAATTCAAAGAAGACACACCACAAGCGGTGATTGGCTTGATTACCGAGTGGATGGATAAATCAGGCGACAAAAAAGAACGTACCGCTGATTCTGATATGGGCGGTACGATGCGTCTTGGTGGTCAGGAGTGTAAGTTGGCGAAAGGCTCTTTAGCGCGTCAGTCGTATGGTACTGATACGATTATTGAACGTCATCGTCACCGCTATGAGTTCAATAATAATTACCGCGATGTCTTATCAGAAAAGGGTTTGATTTTATCAGGCGTTTCTCTGGACGATACGCTCATAGAAATGGTCGAACTTGCAGATCATCCATGGTTTTTAGCTTGTCAATTTCACCCTGAATTTACTTCTCGCCCACGTAATGGTCACCCATTATTCACAGGCTTTGTGAAAGCCGCATTAGCACACCATGAACAAAAATTAGATGGGAATGACGAATAAATATGAAACTTTGTGGATTTGAAGTAGGGCAAGATAAGCCTTTTTTCTTAATATCAGGGCCTTGTGTGGTGGAGTCAGAAAAAATGACCCTAAGCATTGCAGAAAACTTAAAAGAAATAACCTGTAGACTCGGTATACCTTATATATTTAAAGCATCCTTTGATAAAGCGAATCGTTCATCGCATAGCAGCTTTCGTGGCCCAGGAATGGAAGAGGGCTTGAGAATCTTAGAGCGTGTTAAAAATGATTTTGGCGTACCTATTATTACCGACGTGCATGAAGATACGGCATTAGATGAGGTTGCAGATGTGGTTGATGTCGTGCAGACTCCCGCATTTTTATGTCGTCAAACCAACTTCATTCAAAAAGTAGCAAAATTAAACCTTCCTGTGAATATCAAAAAAGGTCAGTTTTTAGCACCTTGGGACATGAAAAACGTTGTTGATAAAGCCAAAGCGGTAGGTAATGAGCAGATTATGGTCTGCGAACGTGGCTATACTTTCGGATATAACAATATGGTCTCGGATATGCGAGGCTTAGCGACCATGCGCGATACTAATTGTCCTGTGGTATTTGATGCAACTCATTCGGTACAACTTCCTGGAGGACAGGGTAATTGTTCGGGTGGCGAGCGTCAGCATGTTCCTGTTGTCGCGCGTGCAGCAATGGCAGTGGGCATTGCGGGAATCTTTATGGAATCGCACCCTAATCCTGATGAAGCTTTGAGCGATGGGCCAAATTCTTGGCCGCTTGATCGCATGGAAGAGCTATTAGAAACCTTGTTAAAATTAGACCAAATAGTGAAGTCACAAGCGTATCTCGAAGATACTTTATAGTGATTTAGGAATGGAAG
>CAZQTJ010000338.1:0-2561 GCA_964596035.1 uncultured Cocleimonas sp.
TTGCTCGTAACACTTTGAGAGTTAGCGGTAGGTGCGGTGTTACCCTTCTTAACGATGATAGTAACCGTTGCTTCTGATGAAGATAAACTGCCATCATTAACGGTAAAGGTAAAACTATCGGTTCCCACAAAATCTTGAGGCGGTTGGTAGCTTATATTTTTTGATCCTTGTGGTGAGTTTGTTAAGTTTCCTCCTTGGGCGCTATTACTAGGTGTAATAAAAGTCAGACTATCCCCATCAATATCATCACCCGTCAATATAATATTGATGGACGTATTTTTATTGCTTGTAACACTTTGAGAGTTAGCGGTAGGTGCAGTGTTAATAACGTGAATAAAAACCTCCGCACTGTCTTTTCCGCCCCTTCCATCTCCTAATGTATAAGAAAAAGAATCATCTCCAGAAAATCCTGTATCAGGAGTGTAGATCATTAAATTATTACTGATATTCACGCTTCCATGAGTAGGGCTAGTATGACCTTGCAATAGCAAGCTATCATTATCTGGATCTGTATCATTATTTAGAACATCAATAGCAACAGCTGTGTTTTTAGCTGTGGTAGCTGAGTCATTGTTGGCTACTGGGAAATTATTTGGAATAGGGGTGATATTAATAAAAGCATTTGCCGTTGATGTTCCGCCATTACCATCGGATACACTATAAGTAAATTGATCTTGTGTTGCCTCGTTGATATTAGCCTCTGGTGTATATGTAAAGTTGCCTTTTTCATCAAAACTTAATATTGAACCTTTATTCGTGTCGCTTAATAAGCTAAAGATCAAGCTATCGCCATCCATATCTATATCGGAACCATTTCCATTATCATTTCCAAGATTGGCGCTTAATGTCTCTCCTACGGTTACTTTGAATGCATCATCCTTAGCCTCAGGGTTATCATTACTCGGTTGAATAATAATATTTATACGAATAGAGCTGGCGTTACCATTTTTATCTATTACGCTAAAAACAAAAGCATCGGCACTGGTTTCTGAGCCATTATGTTTATAGCGTATATCTACATTAGCTATTTTTCCTGTCCCTGATGTTGGAAAAATAAGCTGTCCATTCGAAGGAGAAGAAAGCAAACGATATTCAATACTACCTTTTAATGGGTTATTAATTTCCAGCTTAAAGTTAACGCTTTTTCCTTCTTCTACGGCAATAGTATTTGAAAAAGTGCGTCCATTTTTATCAACATAAATTGGCAAGTCGTCAATAGAGGGTAGTAGTTTAGCTGTTGTTAACTTAAAGGAAGCAATATCCGTCAAACCATTTTTGTCCGTTACCAGCAGTGAAAGTTGCAGGGGGATATTTTCTTTATTCGGAGCAATAATGCTTGGTTTTGATGTGAAGCGATTCTTTATTTTTAGCCGTGTATCTCCATTATCTGTTTGAAACCAAGTGTAAGAAGTGACTGGCTCATTATTGAGATCATGACTACTACTAGCGTCTAATATAACGGTAGACCCTGGTGACACAGAAGTATCCCCTGTTATTTTAGCAACTGGACGCGAGGTAAGTCGTAATAAACGAGGTAAAGACATTGAGTTAGGGATATCGGTCTTTTCTTTTAAGTAGCGAGACAGATGATGTGAGTATTTGTCAACATAGCTTCCTTCATTATGAAGCGTTAAATCTTTTAGGCGATTTTCCCATAAATTAGCTATTCCTGAAAACTTGCCGTCGATAGCAAAATGACTAACCAGTTGGTCTATTACTTGCTGAGTTGGTTGTTGATATTGCTTTGAAAGCTCTATTACAACGCCTGATAAAAACAACACGGTGGCACTGTCTTGAGGGGTGTTTGTTTTTGTTATATCAAGAACACTTGCGCTCTGTGCAGAAACACCCGTGATGTTTTTGATTGATCTTGATGCAGAATGAAAGGCATCTTTTAATGATAATGTATCATTAGCCCTTAATAGCGAACGTACCCGTGCGGTAACCATTGTACTAATAATGTTGATATTTGAAGGCGATACAATGTCTTTTTCTAAGAAAGAAATAGCGGATAAGTTAATAATATCTGTGGATATATCTCCCGTTGTTTCATCAAAGTATCTTCCTGTAAAAACAAGTTCAACTGCATGCTCCCATGATGGTGGCAATTGCAACGCAAAAGCGCCTAATTTGCCTGAAGTCAGTGTGATAAATTTCCCTGTTCTTTCTGCTCTTGAATTTAACTCATAGGCTAAAATTCTTCCCCCCTGAAGAGCAGGACCTTTTTGAGCGACACCAAAAAGCACTCTACTTAATGGCGCAGTAGAAATAAGCGCATTGTTTTTGTCACTAGCTCCGCCACCGCAAGCAGAAAATAATAGCGCAACAAAAACAAAGAATAGTGTATAGATTGTTTTATTCATTATTGGTGTTCTTTTGAAAAAGGATTCAGGCTATAAAAAATAGCTTAAACCACATTGCTACATTCTTAATCTCTGACGAAAGGACAAAAGAACGAGATTAATTTTTGCTTTAAATTACTTTCATTGCGCGAGATTATTCTTGATATGCAAAGCGCATGTGACATATCCCCAAAATTGTAGACCAGTTTTTTAATAAAA
>CAZQTJ010000339.1:0-2541 GCA_964596035.1 uncultured Cocleimonas sp.
TTGCACAGAACTAAATCAACCCCGCCTTCTGCTAACTGGCTTAGTCCATCGCCGACGATAAAACTGGCGGTGTCATTATCCTTATGAATATTTTCGTAGTTTAGTTTTGCAGATGCGACTGCCATATAAGACTCATCGACAAAACTAATTTTACTTTCGGGCTGTTGACGTTGCGCCATTACCCCTAAAACGCCATTGCCACAGCCTAAGTCAACAATATGTTTAGCAGCGGGTAGTTGATTAAATTGCTCTAAAAGTAAAAGGCTGGCGTAATCTAGTTTGTTTTTTGAAAAGACATTGGCGTGATTTTTAAGGTAAATACCCAGTGATTTTATATGTAGATTATTGGGGTAAGGCGGTTTGATCGCTTCTGGTTTTTCAAATTTTGTGAAGATTAAACGGGCTTTCTTTTTTGCTAATGATGTTTTCGTTGTGCCTATTATTCTTGCAAACAGCTCCAACGTTGAGCTATGAATATTTCTTACCATTCCTGCGGAGATAATCACCGTTTCTGTGCGGATATGCGCTTTTAGCTTAATTAATTGATCTTCTAGCAATGCCATTGTTTTTGGCACTTTTATAAGAACAATATCAAAAGTCCCTTCGGGTTCTTGAGTGCTAGGGATAGCTTTTAGCGTCTTATCTAGTCGATTAATGCGTAGATTATGCACGCTAGATAACTCATTAATATAGGAGTCGGACCAACTTTTTGTTTCAAACTGATTTAGGCTGGTATTAAGCGCACCGAATTGATCATTGATGATTAATATGTTGCTATCTGCTGTTAATAGCTTGTTTTCATCGCAATAATTTAACAGATACTCATCTGCGGCATCCCATGCGCGGAGCGTTTGATTTTTTTGTAACGGCAGGCGTTGTAACTGAAACGTACCATAGGCATTACTGCATTGTTCTAATTGTGTATTCACACGTTAATCCTTGTTGTGTTGCATTGAAAGCCATAGACCACTGGCAATAGCGAGCGCACCTAACAGATGATATAGCTGTATTTTTTCATCTAAAAAGACCACCGCCATGAGTGCGCCAAACAATGGCATCAAATGAATAAATTGTCCTCCCGTGCTTGCGCCTACTTTTTCTATACCGTAATTCCATGCGAGATAAGCAAATATGGAGGGAAATAATGCGATATAAAGCAGTGTCGAAATCGTGGTTTTATTAAGAAGTAATGGTGCTTCATTCAATGGGTTTAACAAAAAAAGTGGCAATAAAATGAAGACACCTAAGATCATTGTAGAACCCAAAAAACCTAACGCCGTTAGCCCTGCGGGACGATAACGCTTAAGGAAAATAGAATATAACGCCCAATCGAGCGTTGCGACCAGTATCCATAAATCCCCCACATTAACATCAAACTGTTGGATAATATGTATATCAAGCTTAGAGAGAATAATCAGCACACCAAACAGAGAAATAAACACGCCGATCATTTGCCGTATCGTAATCTTCTCACCAAAAAACAAGCCTGAAATAATCAGAATAAAAATAGGGATAAACGAATTAAGCAAGGTACCATTAGTAGCGCTGGTATGTTGTAAGCCTATATAAGCCAAGGTATTAAAGGCAGTGACACTCAATAAAGCCAAAAGAGCAAGCATAGCTAGATTCTTTTTGATGATAGCCCGTTGCTGTATCAAAGGTTTAATCACAAACGGCAATATGATGACTAAAGCCAAAAACCACCGCCAAAATGATAAAGAAATCGGCGCAACTTCGTCTGCAATCGCTCGTCCAGCAATAAAATTACCTGCCCAGAATAAAGGTGGCAACAAGAGGATAAGATAAGGTTTCATGGAGGCTCTATCAAAGGAGGGGATGTTGATAGGATTGTATACCTAAAGGCTAAATATATCTCGAAAATAAAGATGCTCACTACTCCTAAGATTTATTTTTAATGAATTGATATATGTTAATTCATTTTGCTTAACATTAAGTCAGAGTATCGTTCTCATATACTTATTCATTAACAAAAGGATTTATTTTTCATGAGAACTATTTTTAAGAAAATTGGTGGTAGAGAAGCGGTTGACGCTGTTGTACAAAGATTTTACGAGTACATGCTAGACGATGACCGTGTAAAGCACTTTTTTGATAACACCAATATGGATAAGCAACGCAAACATCAAGCTGATTTCATCGCTTTTGCTCTAGGCGCTGAAGGAGGTTATGACGGTAAAGATATGCGCTCTGTTCACCAGCCTCTTGTCGATAACAAGGGACTAAGCGATCTTCATTTTGATGCGACTGTCGAAAACTTAGTAAAAGCATTGCGTGATTTTAATGTGCCAGAAGATATTATCGCTGAAGCAGGAGAAATCGTGGAAGGCACCCGCACAGATGTATTATGTCGTTAAATCTGTGGCTTGGCTTATAGACGAATAAAACGTTGCAGATTAGATAGACGAAGCAAGGTAACCCGTATGAAATGTAACGTAATACGGGCTACCTCTCTTTCATTTAATACATGTAACCGTTCACCTACCCCCTGAAATTTGTCAGTTCAAGGCAAAAAATGTGAGT
>CAZQTJ010000340.1:0-2540 GCA_964596035.1 uncultured Cocleimonas sp.
GCTAATAATTGATTGTGTCGTGCGAGTTCTCGCTCTTCATTGGCGATACGTTGTTGCTCTTCAAATTGCAAGGTATCGGCATAGGCAAACTGATTGACACTGGCAACGGAGACACCAAACATATCCATATTTTGTGCATCTAATAGTTGCGCTTTAGTCATGGTGAGTTGGTTATTAATCTTCTCTACTTCGCCGCCTAAGAACCAAGCGGCAAACTCTAAAAGTAATGTCACAGCTAAGTAAAAAATAGTTTTTAAAACAGCGGCCGTGACACCTGTTGCGGTGGCAATATTGTAAAGCATGGGGTTACTTGAGGTGGTGAGACTCGACCCATTTGCCATAATAGACCCTGCCATTGTTTGCATATTTAAAGAGGAGTCGTAGTTTCTTTTGGCATTAATTTTTTCATGAATCGCTCGTTTTTCGGCAAGATAAGCTTGATAACCTATTTCACGGCGCTCACGTTTTGCGGTGACATTGACTAAGTCCTTATTGAGTTGCGCAAGACTAAATCCACCTGCCCATGCCCATTGCGATGCGGAGTTAAAGGCATTTTCCTGTCGTGCCTGTGCTAGACGGTATTCACTAGAGCTTTTAATTAAACCACTTTCTTTATTATTATCGATAATACTGAGTGTGCCCATGATCGTGGCGACACTCACGATGGTTGCGCCAAACCAAATACCTCGGTGGCGAAACAAGGAGAGAGTGATCTTTTTGACAAACTCGGTGACAAGACCGATGCCAATAATGGAGAAAGCCAGTACGGCCCAAAAACCTGTCGCAGTGGATGCTTGTAGACCTAGAACATACCAATATCCCATCGTACTAATTAACGATACAAAGAGGATGATATTGATGGCTGATTTACCTATGAATGCTCTTTTTTGTAATTCATGAGGTGTTTTGAATAGATAATTGTTACTATTGCTGTGCATGATTCGACTTCCTTTTCTAAAGACCAATTACTCCATCAACATGGGTTTGATGGATTCAGAGCAATGTTGATGGAGTACTAAAGTCGTTTGATGAAGTCCTCTTTGTTAGTTGCAGCTAACAAAGGGGACACCCCTAAGCGATTCCTATCGGATGTTTTTCAGCAGTTATTTCAATAACTTAAATTAGAATGAAAACATGCCGTTAATCATTTCCCTATTGCTTATTTGAAAAGTGTACACTTTTCAAAAATAAAAAACTAGCCTCTGATATTGATATATCCAACTAAATTTTCCCCATCAATTCTTAACGCTTCTATCAACACAATAAGTCATTCTGCTAAGCCCCTGTAAAACATAAAAATGAAAATTTTAGGGCGATTAAAAAGGCTTTGTCGTTCACACAAAAAATATTTTAAAATAAATTTCTTGACTCGCACTGTTATAACATCAATGAATTAGCTACTATCCCGCCAATGAAATTATCTGACTTTTCTTACGACTTACCTCCTCACCTGATCGCTCAAGAAGCGTTGCAAGATAGAACCGCAAGCCGTTTATTAGTGGTTAAAAATAAATCCAACGATACGGCATCCTGTGAAGATAAGGTGTTTAGTGAGCTAGTTGATTTAATCGAGCCGATTGATTTATTGGTGTTTAATAATACCCGCGTGATTCCTGCGCGTTTGCATGGTAAAAAATCGACGGGGGGAAAAATTGAAGTCTTGGTTGAGCGTCTATTATCCGATAAAGCATTATTGGCGCATGTTAAAGCCAGTAAATCACCGAAAAAAGGTGCGTTATTAATATTAGAAGGCAGGATTAAAATTGAGGTGACAGGTCGTCAAGGGGCTTTGTTTGAACTCAAGGTTTTAAATGATCGCCCTATTTTAGAGTTGCTCGAACAATACGGGCATATCCCTTTGCCACCTTATATTGAGCGGGATGATACTGAAGACGATCGCGAGCGTTATCAAACCGTCTTTTCTAAAACTCCTGGTGCCGTTGCAGCACCGACCGCAGGTTTACATTTTACCGATGACTTATTGAAGCAACTTAAACAAAAAGGGGTGGCAACAGCGCAGGTGACTTTGCATGTTGGTGCTGGAACGTTTCAGCCAGTACGTGTTGATGACTTATCAGACCATGTGATGCATTCAGAATGGGTGGAGGTTGATGAATCGGTATGCAAAGCAGTCGCTGCTTGTAAACAACGCGGTGGGAAAGTGGTTGCGGTGGGTACAACGTCGGTGCGTAGTTTAGAGTCTGCTGCTAAGGAGGGGGAGTTAAAACCATTGACGGGCGACACACGTTTATTTATCACTCCTGGTTATCAGTTTAATGTGGTTGATCGCATGGTGACAAATTTTCATCTATCAGAATCAACGCTATTGATGTTGGTATCCGCTTTTTCTGGTTACGAGACAATGCAACAAGTTTATCAACATGCCATAGCAGAAGAGTATCGTTTCTTTAGCTATGGCGATGCGATGTTTTTATCACGTCGAGATGGTGTTGCTAAAATTTAGGCATAAAGGAAGAGCCTCCGAAGGGGCTACCACCAAAAGGGGAGAATCCACCGCCCATTGGTGACATTCCCATTCC
>CAZQTJ010000341.1:0-2535 GCA_964596035.1 uncultured Cocleimonas sp.
TAGGTGGCTCGGATGACAAAGCTTTGTCTATCGGTATCAAAGGGCAATCTGGCTTGGTTAATTCTCCAACTGTTTATAATAGTGGCTTGTTATTTCGTCAATTTTGGGATGGTCGGGCAGAAACCTTATTCGATCAGGTGGATGGCCCTGTGCAAACCGAATTTGAAATGGGGTCTTTATGGCCAGAAGTGATCGTGAAGCTTTATAAAGATGATACCTATCCTGCTGAATTTAAAGCCATCTACAAAAATGATGGGGATGATATTTCTCGACAGCATATTAAAGATGCAATTGCTGAATTTGAGCGGTCATTAGTGACGATAAACTCTCCTTTTGATCGTTATCTTAAAGGAGATGAAAAGGCAATTGATGCACAAGCAAAAGAAGGGTATCGCCTGTTTAAACACTATGGTTGCGCTTCTTGCCATCAAGGAGAAAATGTCGGCGGTAATATGTATCAGGTGTTTGGGGTGGTTAACTCTTATTTTGAAACACAAGGAAAAATTACCAAAGGAGATAAAGGGCGTTTTAATGTGACGGGCAATCCTCAAGATATGCATCTTTTTAAAGTTCCTTCATTACGTATGGCCGCATTAACGGCTCCTTATTTACATAATGGAAAAGCAAAAACGTTAAGAGAAGCTGTCGATATTATGTTTAAACACCAGTTAGGGCGTAAAGCACCTGATACGGACAAAGAGGCTATTGTGCATTTTATAAAAACATTAGTTGGCGAACATCCATTACTTAACAAGGGAGCTAAATAATGAAACAAAATAGCGGTCTTAATATAACAATGATCATTGCATTATTACTTGGCGTTATTGCTGTAGCCACTATTGCAACGGCTTATTATTTTATAAATAAGGAAAGTAATAATACCTTTGAAAGTAATATGGTGACCTTAAATAATTTACAGCAACTTGATGCAAAATGGAGTGAGGGGATTTTAAAAACACGTAGCTATACTCTGCAAAGTTTTGACCAACTTGCTCACTTTATGAAGAACATACGTGAAAATCTAAAATCTTTAGAGCAACAAGGGATGGCAGATGACAAAATTGTAGGGCAAGAGGTTTCACGGCAATATCAAATTTATAAAAACTCTTTTGCAACCAAAAATGAAGCAGTTGAGCGGTATAAGTCAGAACAAGCTATTTTACGTAATTCTGTTCGCTATTTGCCAGAAGCAGGCAGGGCAATACAACAATCTTTATCTGCAATACCAACACAAAAACGACAACAAATGTTGCCCTTGCTTGCTGCCTCAAAATTATCAGCTAATCAATATTTACTGAATGTTGCTACAGAGAAAGAAGTCACTGAGAATTTAAAGTCACTAGAGCAACAAATTTTAACTATTGATGACGATATTAAAGACAAAATGAAAGACTATCCGATTCATTTACATCTAATTATTAGTCATAAGCCTAAGGTTGACGAAATGCTAAAGACAGCGATGTCTGTTGATATTGCCTCTCAATCTGCGCAATTAGTCGATAAATATGCTCGTATTCAAGATATTGCGAAACAAACTATAAAATTTTGGCAACAAGTTATGCTTGTGGGAGTATTGCTATTATTTACACTTTTACTATGGTTCTTATTTGATTTGCAAAAAAGTGCTCGAAAAATATCGAAAGCTAAAACAAAGCAAAAGAATATCAAACAGCAATTATTGCAATCTGAAGAGCATGTTCAACAAGTTGATAGTAAACTTAGGCAAGTAGGGCAACAGTTCGCTGCTGGTCAATTAAGCCTTTATACATTAGAGCAACTTAATAAGCTTACGCCCGAATTTACAACACATCTGATATTTTTGGATGATATAAAAAAAATACCCGCACTAAAGCAGCATCAGCAAAAAATGGATCAATTAATCCTAGATTTAAAGGATACAAAGGATCAAATTCAACAGCTAAATGCATTAATAGATCCCCAAAAGAACGAAGAAAAACAAGTTAACTTTGATTTTAATCATGTAATTCGTGCGGCATTTAAAACCGTGACGAATGAAACTGGCTCGTCAATGTTCAAAAAACAATTAAGTGCTATGCCTGAAATTAAAGCAAGCCCAATTGAATTATATAAAATAGTCATAAAGCTGATAAAAAAATCAGTTGAGAAATGGCAAGAAGATCAGGAAAAAATATTTATAAAAACATGGGCGACAGGTCATTATGCCAATCTGTGTTTAGGAATTTCGGGATATAATAGTCTTGAAGATATTTATGCAGATAGTACTTTAGATGGTTTAAAAGAGTTAGTTGAGCAGAACGCTGCGGTATTAAAATTAGCCCCTAAAAAAGAAAGCAAACAAGCCGTTTTATGGGTTTCTTTCCCTTATGAAAAATAATAGTTTGAGTTAATAAAATTACTTGAATCCATGAGGTGATGCGTCGTCCTAAGGGACTTTTTGGGTAGGCATTTTTTTTCTGATTGGATTATCTTAATCAAGAGAAAAAGGACAACTAAGGTAGCTTCTCATAATCAACAGGCGGAGTGAAAGCTATGATTAGCTTAATTCTGTTATAT
>CAZQTJ010000342.1:0-2475 GCA_964596035.1 uncultured Cocleimonas sp.
TTAGACGAGGCGAGTATGAAGATCGACGGGAAAATGACAGAATTAAGATAATCACGGATTCAGGTAAATCTAACAAGATTTTCGCTATTTATCTATTATGTCTACCTACTTAAGTATGGAATGCTGGGGCAGATCATACTTTCAAATCATCAATATATAGCTGATATAACTTAGGTTCCATGATGGTATTGACGGGTGATTCTATTCGTTGGGTGTCTTTTGCAAATACGGTTGCGGCTTGCATGGTGGCGCTATTGATAAACTTGGTTTTTATATCGAAGTTGAATGTTTTAGGAAAGGCGCTGTTTTTTCTGGCTAAGTTAAACCCCCAAGCGCCGAAGGAGGGGATATTGACATGATAGCTGAGTGTCTCTTTAAAGACTGAATCTAAGGTGGCGGCGATACACCAGAAGGTTTTATGTGTGAAAAAAGGTGAGGAGCTTTGTGACACGAGATAGGCATCTGCATTCATGCGTCGGGTGATCATTTTGTAGAATTCTTTAGCGTAGAGTTTGTTGATCGCTTCATTGTGCGGGTCGGGCATGTCGATGATCACACGGTCATAAAGAATGCCTGCTTGGTTGATAAAGGTGAAAGCATCTTGATTGTAGATGTGTACTTTTTCGTTATTTAGGCTGTTTTGATTGAGCTTTGCTAGTTGATAAAGGTGTTGTCCTAAGTGGGTCATTTCAGGGTCTATATCGACTAAATCTATGCGTTTTACATCGTCATATTTTAAAATTTCACGTACCGCTAAACCATCCCCTCCGCCGAGTATTAAAACATTCTCTCGTTTTCCAGAGATGGAGAGTAAGGGGTGAACTAATGACTCGTGGTAACGGTACTCGTCGCGGGATGAAAATTGGATGTGTCCATCAATAAAAAGGCGTTGGTCATTATTAGTTTCCGATTTTGTAACGACGATTTTTTGATAAGCCGTTTGTTTTTCATAGATTACTTGGTCAAAATATAAATGCTTTTCTGCATAGCTAGTGAGTAGCGTGCCGTATATTGTGAAGCTAATGAGTAATGTGAGAATAGCGAGGCTGATAATACTGAGTAGCTTGTTGTTCTTAAGATACTTGCGGAAGAAGTAAATATTAGTTAATGCGGTGAGTATATTGATAAGCCCGATGGCAAAAGAGGAGCGTACTAAGCCTAGTTGTGGTAATAAAAAGAGAGGGAATGCGACAGCACCGATTAATGCGCCAAGATAATCTAAAGACATAACGTTGGCGATGGAGTCGCGTGCGCTATTTTTGCTTGCTAGTACGGCGGTTAAAATGGGTATTTCCATGCCAACCAGTGTGCCAATCATTAAAATTAGACTGTACATGGCTGCATCATATAAGGCGCGAACCATTGGGAAAGCCATAAATAATAATAAGCTAGAGACTCCACCGATGAGGGATATGGCTATTTCGACGATAATGAAATTTTGTATGTGGTCATCGCTTAATAGTTTCGACAAATACGAGCCAACGCCCATGGCAAACATAAAAAAGCCAATAGTGAGGGAGAATTGATACACGCTATTGCCGAGTAAATAGCTCGAAACGGTGCTGATAATGAGTTGATAGGCAATACCGCAAAGTGCCACAATAAGTATGGATATGAGGAGAATACCCGTTTGTTTGTTTGTCAGTTTGCTGTAAATATTATCGCTTGTTGCTGTCATAGTTTTTTTCTTAGAATGGGTAGCCAAAAATAGAAAGCCCATCGTTCGTGCTTAAACGAATGATGGGCTTTTTTATTGCTCTTAGTTTTGCGTAGTCGGCATAAAATTTTGCATAATACAGGCTACACGTATTTTTGAATTTTAGCTTATTTTCCTGAAGAAAAACTACCAGAACCTGCGCGAGATTTTGCACTAGGTGATGAAAATGATTTCTTACTTGAGCTACTACTAGAAGCGCTAGATTTAGCTGATTTTCTAGGCGGTGTATTTGCGCCAGGTTGAGTGCCAGTTGAACGTTGGCGGTTCATGATATTGCCCATGAGCATACCCATCATCATGCCCATCATCATTCCACCGAAAGGGCTTTCTGCTGAGCGTTCGTTATTCGATGCGATGAGTTTTTGTTTTTCACCATCAATTTCAACTTTAAAGACTTGAGCTTCACCGCTGTCTTTTATTTTATTGACGTTTTCATCGTGAAAGCCAATAAATGACCCGTCTTTTTCCGCCGTTACACCTAGCGTTTTTGGGTAAACTTTAGGCTCTGTGGAATTTAGTGTGTCCGCCAAGGACAATGCGAAGTCACCCATTGCTTTTTCTTTAGTGGTGTCTTTATGCTTTTTTTCAAACGCTTTTAACTCATCTGCTGATATTTCTAAGATACGTTCTAGGTTGGCTTTTGGTGCTGGTTCGCCACCGCCACATGCGGCAAATAATAGCACACTAAGGCTAGACATAATGAGTAGTTGTTTTGCTGATTTCATGTTGTTTCTCTTATAATTTAGTTATGAATATAT
>CAZQTJ010000343.1:0-2452 GCA_964596035.1 uncultured Cocleimonas sp.
ATGAACTCAACCGTGTGGGAGCCTATTGATGAGTCCTTGAGGCAATGTTTTCAAGTGACGTATATTGATTTGTCAGGACATGGGAACAATAGTGGAGTGCAGGCTAAGAATTTGTCTGAAATCGTTG
Organism: uncultured Cocleimonas sp.; assembly: GCA_964596035.1. GTDB lineage: Bacteria > Pseudomonadota > Gammaproteobacteria > Thiotrichales > Thiotrichaceae > JAGLBW01. The sequence continues at coordinate 128 of CAZQTJ010000343.1, forward strand.
ATTATATATTGCCACTAATAAAACGTCCGACTCATATCATGGGGTGGTCTCTGGGTGGTTTAGTTGTGCAAGAAATTATACAAAGATGCCCAGAGTTAATAAAAAATGTGATTTTCGTTGCAAGTACGCCTCGTTTTTCTCAATCGGAGGGTTGGATGAATGCGATGCCAAAAAAAGTTTTAAACGCATTTTCTGATAATTTGTTAAACGATATAAAAGGCACAATTAAACGATTTATTGCCTTACAGTTTATGGGTGTTAGCAATTCTCAAGTGATTCAGCGTGAGTTACGTGATAGCTTATTAAAGAATCTTCCCTCTGAGGAGGCGTTAATGACGGGCTTAAAAATATTACAGCATCAAGATTTTCGGTATAGAGTCATAAAGCATAGAGTCTTATGGCTATTGGGTGAAAAAGATCGTTTAGTTCCTGTTGAGATAGAGGCTGATTTAAGAGAACTATATCCTGATGCCTGTGTTGAAATTATCATTGGTGCTGGTCATGCCCCTTTTATGACGCATCCTAAGCAGTTTATGGATGTTGTCATTAAATTCTCATCATCAAACTAATCTCTATAATATGTATTAATTGGTATAATTGTAGAGGTGTTTTTAATAGGAATATTGAGTGGATACCCAACATCATTTGGATAAAGTCAAAGTACGAAAAAGCTTTGATCGTGCGGCAGATACCTATGATGCATCTGCTTTATTGCAAAAAGAAGTCGCTAAGCGTTTAGTAGAGCGTTTGGATTACATCCGTTTGGAGCCAAATTACGTATTAGATTTAGGTTGTGGCACAGGTAATGTCACTGCGCCAATGTTGAAGCGTTATCCCAAAGCACAAATTATAGCGCTTGATTTATCACTTAATATGCTAAAAAAAACCAAAAAGCATGGTGGGTGGTTTAGTAAAAAACCTTGCTGTGTCTGTGCTGATGCAGAAAGATTACCCTTAAAAGAAGATAGTATCGACTTATTAATCTCTAGCCTTATGTTACAATGGAGTAATGATCTAGGTGATGTTTTTAATGGTTTCAGGCAAGTGATAGCGCCCAATGGTCTGTTAATGTTTACCACCTTTGGCCCTGATACCTTAAGAGAAATAAGGGAGAGCTGGGCTAAAGTAGATAATCAACCACATACGAGCCAATTTGCAGATATGCATGATATCGGTGATGCTTTATTGAAGGCAGGCTTTTCTAATCCAGTGATGGATATGGAAATGATTACAACAACATATGGATCGGTACGTGAGTTGATGAAAGATATTAAGAATATAGGCGCAAGTAATGCAACGGCTGGACGAAGTAAAGGTTTAATGGGTAAACAACGACTAGGCGACTTTGAAGAAGCTTATGAAGCATTCAAAAATGATGAGGGCTTATATCCTGCGACATGGGAAGTTATCTATGGTCATGCATGGGTTCCAGAAGGTTTGAAGATAGATAATTTTGAAAGAGTCATTCCTATCCAAGCGGTGACTTAAGGAATGCTTGATTAAATATCAATCATTTTTCGGTATTCTTCACTTCATATGTCGCTTTACACTTTATTGGCTATTTTCGTAGCCCGTATTACATAAACTTCATACGGGCTACAAAAGTGTAAACTACTTTTTAAATATATGAAGGATGCCTATTTCTCTGAAGTTAAAATTCATCCTGTTTTTTTCTTTTTTGAAATTAAGTTTAACAGTGCATGATGTTGACTGTCATTGTGAGTGACTTCTTCAAAATACCAGTTAATCGCTGTTTTTAATAAGGGGCGTTGTCGTGTGTTTATCTCGCAGTTAGGCTTATTTGCTGCGATTTTATGGCTAAGTTCTTCTAAGGATGATCTAGTTGCTTGAGCGCACTCCGAGCCATTGGGTGGAAATGCTGTATTAATAAAGCACGCTAAAATATGCTGTAGTTCTTTACAACAGTCATTATCATTAACACAATTTATCGTGAAAGTACGTTTTTTCATGGTGGAATATTCTACGGTTTATCTGAATGAAAATAGTATCATCTATTTTAAAAAGGCGTATATTTAATATCCCCTATAGGTTTTTTACTTAATTGCACAAAAAATAACAAGGTGAGTTTTTATGAGTGCGCTATCATTAACCTTATTAATCGGTGTGTTGGTTATGCTGATTGTCGTTGTAGCCTTTGTTTTTACTGTAAAAAGTGGACAATATGATGATATGGAAGGACCTGCGTATCGTATTCTTATGGATGACGATGATCCAAGAATACCCGCAAATGCAGAGAAATTGAAAAAACAACGTGATAAGGACAAGGTTACTTCAGTTAAATAATCAATTTAAGATTATTTTTAA
>CAZQTJ010000344.1:0-2450 GCA_964596035.1 uncultured Cocleimonas sp.
TTGGTTTTAATGTTTATGGTTTAAAGATGAGGAAGGAGTTACATTATTTTTCTTTCGTATTACTGATGATTTTTATAGCTGCTGCCTGCAATAGCAGTGAGAGTAATAAAGAACAAATATTATCAAAATGTAACATCCTAGGAGATGAGGCGAAGCAGTACGGTCGAGCAAATTATTTACGCCTATTTTATTCTCTAAATCCCAAAAAATTCGAAGCGACCTACCAAAGAGTAGCAAGCTTTGACAATACACAACATCGCGCCATGATTAATACTTATGTTGATGCCGTAAAACGTCTTAAAACTAAGGATGATTCAGCTAGACGCTTAATAGTCGCAACAGAAAAACTCACTGCGTTTGTCAAACATTTTATTGATATTGACTATGCCGTTGCAGTTCAGCATCGTAGTAGCAATAATCCTCAATCAGATAATTTTTTTATGGAAATTAATAATATTGTTAAGTTTGATCAAAACATAAAAGGCTTCGATAAAAATAAAACAGCTTTTAAAGGCTTGCTTGAGCAATATAATAAAGCATTAGATAACTATTCCAATCAATAGGTGAGCAAGGTATGAGCGAGTCCACACGAGAAGAAAGACATAATAAACGCATGAAGCGCACTAAAGAGATTGTAGATAAGCGTATTGCAGCGTCACAAGAAGAACGGGGTGTTTTTATTGTGCTAACAGGTAACGGCAAAGGTAAAAGCTCCTCCGCCTTTGGTATGGTTGCGCGTGCATTAGGTCATGGACAAAAAGTTGCTGTCGTGCAATTTGTTAAAGGTCGCATGGAAACAGGTGAGCAAAGCTTTTTTGACACTCAAACAGGGGTGGAATTTCATGTGATGGGGGATGGCTTTACGTGGGAAACACAAAGTCGTAAAAAAGATATTGCCTCTGCTCAAGCAGCTTGGAATATTGCAAAAAAGATATTACAGGATGAAAGCTATGATCTGGTCGTGTTTGATGAAATGACGTATATGTTTAAATACGATTATTTAGATTTAAACGATGTGCTGGAGGCGATAGCGCAACGCCCAGAAATGCAAAATTTGGTATTAACAGGACGTGGCGCAAAAAAAGAATTAAAAGAATTAGCGGATACCGTAAGCGTTATTATGGATGAAAAACACGCCTTCAAAGCAGGGGTAAAAGCACAAAAAGGCATTGAATGGTGAGCAAAACCTCGGTTGCGTCATGCCCCGCTATTTTTATTTCAGCGCCCGCATCGGGACAAGGTAAAACCACAATTAGTGCGGGTTTAGCGCGTTATTATCACAATAAAGGCTTATCAGTACGTGTTTTTAAAACAGGCCCAGACTATCTTGACCCGCTTATTTTACAACGCGCTTCTCAGCATCCTGTCGAACAAATTGATTTGTGGATGATGGGCGAAAATTACTGCCGTCAACTACTTTATCAAGCGGCGCTAGAAGCTGATGTAATTATTATAGAGGGCGCAATGGGCTTGTTTGATGGTGACCCAAGTAGCGCTGATCTTGCAGAGTTTTTTGGTATGCCTATTTTATTAGTGATTAATGCTAAAGCAATGGCGCAAACGTTTGGTGCTATTTCGCATGGCTTAACCACCTACCGCGAATCACTCAAATTTTCAGGCGTGATTGCTAATGGTGTGGGTAGTCAACGCCACAATGATTTGATCACACAAAGTATGCCTGATCACGTCAATTTATTAGCTTGCTTTCCGCGTAAAGCAGAAATGGAATTGCCCCACCGTCATTTAGGCTTGATAGACCCCGATGAAATAGAAGACTTTGATGCTCGTCTTGATCTTATTGCTGATGAAATAGCACAAACAGACATGGATTTATTGGCAAACCCTATTGATTTTATTGAATCAATCGAGCCAACGCCAGAAGCAAAGCTGTCAAACTGTCGTATTGCCATTGCTAAAGATGAAGCGTTCAGTTTTATCTATGCTGAAAATATACGTTTGCTCGAAGCATTAGGCGCGACGCTTATTTATTTTTCCCCCTTGCACGATAAAACACTGCCGTCTGTTGACGTATTGTGGTTACCAGGCGGCTATCCTGAGCTACATAAAGAACGTCTGCAAAACAATCACCGTATGCACCAATCTATTCAACAGCATTATCAAGCAGGCAGAAAAATACTCGCAGAATGTGGCGGTATGCTCTATATCCAGAAAACGCTCACGGGAATAGAGGGCGATACGGTGAATATGGTGGGTTTAATACAGGGCGATGGACACATGCGTACCCGCAGTGGTTGTCAAGGAATGCAAAGTGCCATGTTGCCAGAAGGTGAAATACGCGCCCATGCACATCATCACTCGCGCAGTGAAAATACGCTAGATCCCATTGCTTATGGAAAACGTGCCACGCACCCTGCACCTGGAGAGGCAATTTATCGAAGTAAAGGACTCACCGCCTCTTATCTTCATTTGTTTTTTCCATCTAATATCGA
>CAZQTJ010000345.1:0-2412 GCA_964596035.1 uncultured Cocleimonas sp.
ATTGTATTTGTCAAATGTTATTTTTATCCTGAATCCGTGAGGTCAATGCGGATAATATTCACAATTTTAACAAAATGACTGTTTTCAGCTTAATAAAAACTTGAGACATCAGCGCATTTTTAACGCCATTTTCCAGCCTTTAAACTAGCGCCAATAATTTTATAATGAACGGTGTTTGTTCCCTCCCATTCATACCCAAGCACACCCACTAGAATCGCTATACGACTGGGGTTATCGCCTTGTAGATAACCTAAAATATGCGCTTGTCCTTTGCTGCCAACAGTGCCTTTAGTGCTTATTTTGAAAGTTTCTTTGGCAACTTTTTTAGTCCCTTTTAGGGATGATTTTAAGAAGATTTCATAGCCCTTTATGAGCGATGGGTCTGTTGCTTTTGAGACTTTAATTTTATAGCTGAGCGTATCTTTTTTTAGCATGATCGGCGCATGTTGCAGTGAAAAATTATCACTCAATGTTATATTATTTTTCTTTAATGCCGATAAAATAGATGATTTATGCTGCTCCCAGCGATTCATGTTTTTTGCTAGATCAGATGTTTTTTCTGCGGGTGTTTGCCAGATAATTTTATCTGAGACAAGATCTTGAATATAAACATCGAACATTGAGTTAGCTTTAGTATCTGTTATTTGATGATGACTAGCATAAGCAAATTTTTCACCATCTTTAGACCAGCCCAAAGGATAAAAATCTTCTGCTTGGAAGAGCTTTGAGGCAATAACATCGGCTCCAAATAATTCTTTTAGCTGAGTGTCTAAATCGAGACTGTTAAAAGGGTAGTTTTTAGCAATAACAGAAGGCTCTGTTTCAACCACCTCATTAACAGGACTAGGTTGATTAGGTAGTGATAGTTCTGCAGTTGTGATATTTGTATTGTTCGTCGTGCTTGCATCATCCATATCAATAGTTTTAGGAATTGAGGCAGGGTTTACCAATGTGACAGATGGCGCTTCTTTATCGTTACAGGCCGTTATAGCGAACACTAGTAAACTGAAACATGAGCGAGTGATGCTTGTCTTTAATATTGATGCTTGTTGTATCATTGGAATCCTTTCCTTGGATGTAATGTCGATAAATACAAGAAATATAACACGTTCTTGTTTGTTTCCTTCCTTTTTGGAGTAAGCTAATTCTAGTATAATAATTCTATCAATGCTTTAGCTGCGTTAGATAATGTACGTTCTCGGTGTACAACAACACCTAATTCGCGGTGCATTGTTAGCCCTTCAACAGGGACTTCAACCACCTCAGTATCCAACATAGTACGGGGCAGTGCGCTCCAGCCTAAGCCTATAGAAACCATCATATGAATTGTTTCTAAGTAGTTGGTTTCTAAAACTACTTTTAATGCTCCTTGCTTGCGAATAATCGGTTCTTCTATGATGGTTCGGGTATAAGTTCCTACGGCGGGAAGAATAGCGCTGTGCTCGGCTAATTTATCCAAAGTGACATTCTTTTGTTTGGCAAGTATATGATTAGGCGACACGGTAATCACCAAAGAATCATCCCATAAAGGGGTTAACTTTAAGTTTTTAGATGACTTTAAGGGGAGGGTGACGACTGCTAACTCATAGTTGCCTTGCTCTATTTCCTGACAGGCATCTTCAGAGTCCATAAAGGCAATATCAAATTGAACTTGGCTGTGCTGTTGCGCGTACTGCTTGAGTGTTTTAGGCAAGCGTCTTAATCCAATATGATGAGAGGTGACAAGCGATAAATGACCACTTATTTCGCCACTTAAATCATCAATAACTTGGTGTGTTTCTTGGATATTTTGTTTGATACGCTGGGCAATGGGATAGAGTGCTTTGCCCGCTTCATTAAGAATGATGTTACGTCCGATACGATCAAATAACGGACGACCAACATCCTGCTCTAGTAGGGCAATACGCTTACTAACAGCAGGTTGGGTAATATAGAGAATGTCAGCCGCACGAGAAAAAGAGTTTTTATCGGCAACGGCTAGAAAAGCAATATAGTTTTTTAAATCCATAAAAGGCGCAGCGACCTGAAGGATGCTCTGATTAAATCGACCATAGTGTTCTTGCTGATAGCCGTTTTATTTATTATGCCCACTAACATGCGCATGTAACGGCTTGGTGTCTTCAAATGTTTTAATCTGCTCTTCAGTAGCTTTAGTTTGGTGTTTTTCTTTCCATTCTTCTATCGACATACCATAAATATGTTGCTGGGCTTCGGCATAGCTAATTTCTTTGCCTAAATCATTCCCAGCATTCATATACCACTTGCTAAGGCAATTTCTACAAAAACCCGCTAAGTTCATAATATCAATATTTTGAACGTCACTACGACGTTGTAAATGTTCGATAAGACCACGAAACGCAGCCGCTTCCATTTCAGTTTGTGTTTTTTTATCTATCATTTGAAGTTACAGTT
>CAZQTJ010000346.1:0-2407 GCA_964596035.1 uncultured Cocleimonas sp.
TGATTTTTTCAACAACTTAGCTAATTCAAAAACAGTTGCGCCTGTTGTTACTACATCGTCAATTATCACGACATGCTTAGCTGTTATCGACTTAATAATCTTAAAGCTTTGACGTAGGTTTTTTTTACGCTCGATAGCATTTAGTAAAGATTGTGCTTCTGTCTGTTTTGTTCGTTTAATAACTTGTTTGTTGAGAGGGATATTTAATATTTTTGCAATAGGACGTGCTATTTCTAGGGCTTGGTTAAAGCCTCGTTTGCGTAATCTTTTCTTATGAAGTGGTACGGGAATGATGAGGTCGGGGAGTTCATGCTGTTGGGATTGCAGGGTGTTAAGCAGTAGCTGGCTAAGAATTTTTGCGAAGGTTAAATTGCGGTTAAATTTTAGTTGTGAGACTAAATAATCAACAGGATAGTCGTAAGCTAAACTGCTGATAAGGTAGTCAATAGGAGGAGATGATTGTTGACATTGCCCGCATAAAGTATCGTTGATCTTTTCTTTAAAAGGCAGTCCACATTGGTAGCAACTGTATTGGATTTTAGGCAGGTCTTGCTGGCAACTCTCACAAAGCGAAATTTCTTCTGCAACGTCATTGCATAAAACGCAAGATGGTGTGAATAGTTTGATAGTTTTCAATCCCACCAGTTATAGCCGTTCATATAGGCGGTATCATGTATTTTATTTATATTTTCGCCAATTTTATAAAGACGATCTTGCTCAATATAAAGGCAGACAGAGATATTTTTGGATTCTTCTAATTTAATTAGTTGTACATAATCACTCATAAAGATTTTCTCAATAATATTTTTGTTATTCTACTCATTATTAAAAATGGATAAGGGATAATAAAATGGCAAAATTAACACACTTCAATGCACAGGGTGAAGTCCATATGGTTGATGTCGGCGCAAAGGATATTACCCATCGAGTAGCGGTAACAGAAGGACGTATTTTTATGGAAGATGCTACTTTGCAACACATACTGTCAGGGAGTAATAAAAAAGGGGATGTGTTGGGCATCGCTCGTATTGCGGGCATTATGGCATCAAAAAAAACGGCCGATCTGATACCGCTATGCCATCCGCTCGCCTTAACTAAAGTGGAAATAGAGTTACAAACTGAAGAAAATCCTGCGGCAGTCTACTGTAAAGTGACGGTGGAAACGAGTGGGAAAACAGGTGTAGAAATGGAAGCTTTAACTGCCACTCAGGTAACATTGCTGACTATTTACGATATGTGTAAGGCGGTTGATAGAGGCATGGAAATGAGCAATGTGAGGCTGTTGAAAAAGAGTGGCGGTAAGTCGGGAGACTGGAAAGCGGAGAATATATCATCATAAAAAAGAATTTAATCTGAGCCTTCTTTTTGTTATTTTCCGCTTCCCATGGTGATGTTTTTAGTCATCAATTTATTCGTAAAAAAGGCGACTAACATAAAATATGATAGTCGCCTTTTTAGGTGTTAGGGTGACAAGTTATTCTTAAAGGCCTAAGGCATACTTCAAGCCAATTAGACTTAACACACTTGCTAAGAAAATTCTTAACCAGCTATCTTGCATCATACGGTTAAGTTTAGGACCGATAATAGCACCAATAATACCACCAACAATTAAGAACGAGAGAATGGGCCAGTCAATATCAGCACCCATGCGAAGATAGTTTGTTACGGATATAGAGCCACTAATGAAGATAACAACTGCTGCGGTGGCAGGTATTATAAACATGGGCATTCTCAACAGCGTAACCATAAACGGTACGAGTAAGAAACCACCACCTACACCAAAGGCCGAGGCAATAATCGCAATAAAGAAGCCCGCTAACCAAGGTGTCCATAAGCTAACTTTATAATCTTTGTCGGCGTATGAAAAGGCAATGGTAGTGCCTATTGCAGACACGCTATGCACACCTTTTTCGCAGGCTGAGGTATTACCCTTCTCTTCGTTGCGTAGTTTATATATTTCCCAAATGATTTGTGCGGCAATCACTAAAGTTAAAACACCAAAGAGTGGTTTGAACGTAGACATATCGGAAAGGTAGTGACTAGATAAGGTGCTACCTACGATTGCTCCCATTACACCCCCTGCACTTAGCATTAAGGCTAAGGGTATTACGGTTGCTTTGCGGCGAATATAACCAGGAATAAACACAAGCGCGGTGGCTAAAGAAAGTATTTGCGCCATTGGCTTGATGCTGTTGGGGTCTGTAACACCTATTAGAGTAATAAGACCAAAAGAGGCAAGTATGCCACCTGCTGCTCCAACCAGTGAAAAAACAAGACCGACAAGCGTACCCCAAAAAATGAGTAGTGTAATTGTTCCAAAGTCCATATTGGTATTAATACCTCTTAAAAAGGATGAAAAATAGGATGTAATAGCATCAGTCGTCCGCACCTTTAGGAGCTTGTCCGA
>CAZQTJ010000347.1:0-2362 GCA_964596035.1 uncultured Cocleimonas sp.
TTTCTCTTATGAAGCTACTATAGACTCGTTTATTTGCCCTGCTTTTGAAAAATAAGAAATACCACCGTCTTGATTGCATATCCAGACTTCTTTAGCTCCTTGATTTAAATATAAACGTATTTTTTCCTGCATTTCCCCTTTTGAGTTAGAGGGACTAACAACTTCCACGCATATATCAGGTGCTACATTATAAGGGGTGTCAAATCCATGCTCTGCAATAAATTCATCTGATGCCCATGCTACATCAGCAACTTTTACACCTTCAGGCGTTTTGATTGAGCATTCAATAATGATCTCTCCAGATCTTTTCGTACTATGAATCCTATGTCCAACTTTGTATTGAAGATTACCATGGTTATTGTTAGCAGGACTCATAAGAATTTTCCCCCATTTATTTAACTCAATTTTAAAAGGAAGGTCTTGTAAAAATGGATTATCAATTACTTGTTGCCATTCCATAAATATCTCCGTCTGTTTAAGTATTGTTTTAGCTTAGTCTACAGAAACCCTCAAGTCTTGAAAAGACACACTAATCAAAGGGGGTAGACTCGATTGAGAGTCTGCCCCCTTTGATTCCGAATTGACGCTACATATTACGATGATGGTAACAGGCGTTTAGGCTCTTATTATTTAGCTCTTTAAGCGATAACCCGTTTTAAACATCCATGCGACGATTGCCAAACAAACGACCATAAATAATAAAACCATCGCTAAACTTACCCCGACACTCACATCGGCAACGCCAAAAAAGCTCCAACGAAAACCGCTGATAAGGTAAACCACGGGGTTAAATAGCGTCACGGTTTGCCAAAAAGGTGGCAGCATATTCACAGAATAAAAACTACCGCCAAGGAAAACGAGCGGTGTAATCACTAGCAAAGGAATGAGTTGTAATTTCTCAAAATTGTTTGCCCATAGCCCAATAATAAAACCAAATAAGCTAAAGGAGACGCAGGTTAAAATCAAAAAAGCAGTCATCCAAAGGGGGTGTTTAATCTCAAACTCGACAAAAAATCCCGACACGATCAATATCACGATGCCAATAATAAACGACTTGCTTGCCGCTGCACCCACATAGCCTAAAAGGATTTCAAAATGAGAGATAGGCGCAGACATAACTTCGTAAATCGCGCCTGTGAATTTAGGAAAAAAGATGCCAAAAGAAGCGTTGCCGATGCTTTGTGTTAAAAGCATCAACATAATTAAGCCAGGCACGATAAACGAGCCATAAGGCACGCCATCAATACTCTGCATACGCGAACCTATCGCCGAGCCAAACACAATAAAATAAAGCGAGGTCGAGATAACGGGTGAGGCGAGACTTTGAAATAACGTATTCCATGAGCGTAGCATTTCATGTTGATAAATAACTTTTACTGCCTGTGTATTCATGCGCCTTCCCTCACCAAATTGACGAAAATATCTTCCAATGAACTTTGTTTTGTTTGCAGATCTTTTAACGCTAAATCTGAGCGGTTAATTGCCTTCATTAAACTTGTTATACCCGTGCGCTCGCCGCGTGTGTCATAGCTATACGTTAGTTTTTCACCATTTTTTGATAAAACTAGATGATAAGATGCCAGCGCGTCGGGTATCACGCTAATCGCATTTTTTAGCTCGATGATGAGTTTTTTCTGTCCCAACTTTTGCATTAAATCCTGCTTGTCTTCGATCAATAGGAGCTTGCCATCGCTAATCACCCCCACCCGATCCGCAATTTCCTCTGCCTCCTCGATATAATGCGTGGTTAAAATAATCGTCACCCCCGTTTCACGTAAACGCCTGACGATCTCCCACATATCTTTGCGCAGCTCAACATCGACCCCTGCGGTAGGCTCGTCGAGAAACAAAATACGCGGCTCATGCGCTAAGGCTTTACCAATTAAGACACGGCGCTTCATACCACCTGATAAGGTTCTAAGCTCGCTGTCTTTTTTATCGAATAACGATAATTCTTTAAGTAGATTATCAATAAAGGCTTTATCAGGCTTTTTAGCAAATAAACCACGGCTAAAACTTAAGGTGGTTTTTACTTTATCAAACGCACCTAGCGTTAGCTCTTGCGGCACTAAACCAATTAAGGCGCGTGTTTTACGGTAATCATCAATAATATCAAAACCACCCACCGACACCGCCCCTTCTGTTGGTGATACCAAGCCACAAATGGTTGAAATTAGCGTGGTTTTACCCGCACCGTTCGGTCCAAGTAGCGCCAGAATTTCCCCCTCTTTAATCTCCAGATTGATATTTTTTAATGCCTGATGACCCGACTCGTACGTTTTACTGAGATTTTTTATTGATATTATATTTTTCATAAGGTTTGGCTACATTAGCAATATTTTAAACGGGCTTTCACATACGA
>CAZQTJ010000348.1:0-2357 GCA_964596035.1 uncultured Cocleimonas sp.
TGTTTTCACATACCAAAGAACAGACGTATAAAACCATTACATTTTAATCGTTTTTCCTACTTTTCCGCCTTTAGACAAACAATTTGCTTTTGTCTCAGGAATCCAACCTTTTCCTTTACAGCTGTTCATACCCTTACATCCACTCGTAGCTGTTTGGCAAGAAGACGTACCCTTGCAAGAATTAATACCCGAACATTGTACTTTTGCCATACTCGCTTTTTGCATTTTCATGCCAGTTTTTGCTGTATTAGCTGTTGATGCACAACCTGCTAGTAATAATGCAGCTGCCGCAGAAGCAATCGCAACACTTGATAATTTTTTTGTTGTATTCATTTAATGATATCCTTTGATTAATAACACTTGTTGTAAAAAGTCATTATGTGAAACTCAAAATCTTCAGAGCTATGCTATTCCTCTCGATAAAAAGCATCCACATTGAGAAACCCCTAATCAAGTCTCAATCATTTTTTTGAAGTTAAAATCCGATCAGATTTAATCAGAGGTTCCTTAATCATTACGTATGATTATCAATAATTGGATGCAAAAAAAAAGGCGCTAATTATTTTCAATAATCAGCGCCTTTTAAAACTTAGCTAGAAAGCCTAGAAAAGTTAGATAACTGTTCCACCTGATTTTTCACAAGCTTCTTTAGATTCAGCTTTAACCCAACCCTTACCTTTACAAGAGTTCTGCCCTTTACAACCACTTGTTGCAGTTGCACATTCTGACGTGCCTTTACAAGAGTTTGTACCTGAACATTTGATCTCAGCCATTTGTGTTGCCGCAGGTGCAGCAGCAGGTTTGTCTGCTGATGCCGCTTTATCAGATGATGCTGCTTTATCGCCGCCACAAGCTGTTAGTAGCAATGTCGCTGCTGCTGTTGCAAGTGCTACACCTGATAATTTTTTTACTGACTCCATTTTATATTCCTCTTTTGATTATTCAACGGCGCAAAACGCACCTTATATGGATACTACGCATAAGGTCTCGTAGTAGATGCAATTAAGTAATTTAACACCTAAAATACTACTTATTCCTCTCGCGCAATCGCGCGATGACCTATATCGTCGCGGTAGTATACACCGTCCCATAGTATAGAGTGTGTAAGCTGATAAGCAACTTTTTGCGCCTCGGTGACTGTATCACCCAAACCTACCGCACAAAGCACGCGTCCTCCATTAGTGACAACATCATCACCCTGCATCGCAGTTCCCGCATGAAACACTTTTGCTGAGTCATTTCCACTGCCAAGCAAACCAGAAATAACATCACCTTTTGGATAATCTTCTGGATAGCCTGCTGCCGCCAATACAACTCCCAATGCCGCGCGTGAGTCCCACTCTGCTTCTACCGTATCTAACTTGCCATCTAAAGCAGCTTCCATCAACTCAATTAAATCAGACGTTAAGCGCATCATAATAGGTTGCGTTTCAGGATCACCAAAACGGACATTATACTCCAGCACTTTCGGAACACCGTCACTATCAATCATCACACCTGCATACAAAAATCCCGTAAAAGGACGACCTTCATCCGCCATGCCTTTTATGGTTGGCTCAATAACCTGTTCCATAATACGCTCATGCATTTCAGGGGTGACGACTGGCGCAGGAGAATACGCTCCCATGCCACCTGTATTAGGCCCTAAATCACCATTATCACGCGCTTTATGATCTTGCGAACTAGCAAGCGGTAAAATATTTTTACCATCCGCCATGACAATAAAACTTGCCTCTTCACCTTGCAAAAATTCCTCAACAACCACACGATGACCTGCCTCACCAAAGGCATTACCTGCCAACATATCTTTAATTGCAACAATAGCCTCATCTTCTGTTTGTGCGAGAATAACCCCTTTACCAGCCGCTAAACCATCCGCCTTAACCACAATTGGCGCACCTTGCGCTTTAACATAAGCAACCGCCTCATCAATATCGGTAAAGTTACCGTAAGATGCCGAAGGGATATTATGTCGCGCCAAAAAATCTTTAGTAAACGCCTTTGACCCTTCCAACTCCGCCGCCCCTTGCGTCGGCCCAAAACAACGCAAACCTGCCTCACTAAACTTATCCACCACACCTAAAACTAACGGCACTTCAGGGCCAACCACGGTAAGCGCCACATCATTTGCTTGCGCAAAAGCAAGCAAACCATCAAGATCCTCAACCGCTATATCCACATTCTCTAATTTATCTTCTAAAGACGTACCAGCATTGCCAGGAGCAATAAACACGCGTGATGCCTTATCCGATTGCGCCACCTTCCAGCCCAAAGCATGTTCACGACCACCACTACCTATAATTAAAATATTCAACTGTAACTCCAAAAACTGACACAAAAAGAGACGTGAAAATATA
>CAZQTJ010000349.1:0-2343 GCA_964596035.1 uncultured Cocleimonas sp.
TGTTTGCTTAATTTGTGCTTATCATCTATCCTCTAAATGAATTGAAACTTTTATGGAAGAATATAATGTCAAAGGATAATGACGTCACCAGTTTGCAAGAATATATTATTTCGGGAATTGTGGTTTTATTTTTTGGGTTGCTGTATTTTTATTTATCGGGCAGTTTCCTTTCTGATAATAAGGACCTTCCTGCGGTAGCTTCGTCTCAAAGTGGTTCTTTGACTAGCCTAGCGGATCGTGATGTTGATAAATTAGGTCTTCAAAGTACCATAAAAACTCCTTCCTCTAATGCGCCAGTGCGTACTCCAGATTCTGCTAAAAATGTTGCTACGCAGACGACGGCAAGTTCTGATGTAGCTGTTGAGCCTCTACAGGTAAAAAAATCATCTGAAGAAGATATAAATTTAGATGGGATGAAAGTTCAGGTAGATGAAAGTGGGCAAAAAACAAATGAGGTTAAACGTCCATTAGCGGTAAACTCATCGGCAACATCCGCAGCGGTAGAGGCGGGTAAAGAAGAAACACCACTAGCAACGGCGGTCGATACTAAAACAGAAGCACAAAAAGAAACTGCGACGGATGGTTTGGTGTTTAGACTGCCTAGTGGTCAAAAAGTAGAAATCCCCGCAGACGGCTTTGAAGATAAGCTAAGAAAAGCTATTGTTAAAGGTGATAGAAATACCCCTATTGTTTTTGATCGCGTGTATTTTGATACAGGCTCTAAAAATCTGAATTCAAAATCAAATTATCAAGTTTCTTCAACAGCGGCGTTATTGAATACCTATAAAGACATCAATATTACTATTCGTGGACATACCGATAATAAGGGATCATCAGCGAAAAATGCCCAGTTATCACTGTTTCGCAGTGGTAGTATGAAAAAAGCATTGGTTGATTTGGGAATAGACCCTAAACGTATTCATATTGAAGGTTTGGGTGAATCGGAGCCTATCGATAGCAATAAAACCAAACGTGGGCGCAGAAATAATCGCAGAATTGATCTCGTTATTAAATAGTCATTATTTATGTGGTCTTATATTGGTCGAACTTTAAAAAATACTGTAACTGCTCAAATAAGAGAGTTAGCTGGGTAGTTGCAAAAAACACCTTAATTACAACGGAGTAATATCATGGATGGATTTTTTTCTTCTTTTACAGAGACATTAGGGGCGCTTGGCTCAGGTAAGATAGGGCATGCCCTTATTGGTTTGCTGATTCTTATTGTTGGATTATTAATTGTTAAATTTCTAGCGAGCATTTTTAAGAAAATTTTAAGTAATGTTGATTTCTTGGAGAATAATAATTTAGCACAACCTATCGCTTCTCTCGTTAAAGCCATTTTAACTATTTTTGTATTAATGGCCGTTTTACAGCACTTTGGTTTAACCGATGTGTTAGCACCATTAAAAGCGATGGTTAATAAGTTCTTGTCTGCAATACCCAATATTATTGGTGCAGGTGTTATTGCTTATGCTGGTTGGGTTATCGCTAAAATTGTTTCAGAGTTGGTAGGTGTTGGGCTTAATAAAGTCGATCGTCAGTTGCTTGATAAAACGGGTAATGACAGCATCAAAGTTTCTAAAATTGGTAGCTCATTTATGTTTGCGGCTATTTTACTTCCTATTATTGTTGCCGCTTTGGGTGTTCTTAATATTCCGTCAATTACTGTTCCAGCGTCTGACTTGATTAATAAGTTAATGGCGGCAATACCTAATATTATTGGTGCAGGCATTATTTTAGCGGTTGCATACTTTGTCGCTAAGTTTGTAATCTCTATTCTTTCTGGCATCTTGGAAGGTATGAATATTGATGCAATGCCAGAAAAGTTAGGTGTTCAAGGGTTTTTCTCAAGTTCATTTACACCCACTAAATTAATCAGTGGCGCTATCATGTTCTTCTCAATGCTTACAGCATCAACAGCGGCTGTAAACACTTTGGGTATCGAGATTATTTCTAATATCTTTGCCAAAGTGCTTCAGTTCGGTGGCGGTATTCTTGTTGGTGGTGTGATTTTATTAGTTGGAAGTGTACTTAGCTCAATCGCTTATGAAAAACTAGCACCTAGCAATAAGACGCTTGCGGGTATTGCACGTATCGCAATTCTTGGTTTAGTTTTAGCAATGGGATTAAGAGCAATGGGTCTTGCCGACAATATCGTTAATATGGCATTTGGCTTTACGATAGGTGCGGTAGCAATTGCAGCATCGTTAGCCTTTGGTTTTGGTGGTCGTGATGCGGCAAAGAAAGTTGCCGATAGTTGGGCTGATAAAATTAAGTAAGGAATGAGTACGAAATAAGTTCCCGATCTTATAACGCAGAATTTTTATTTCAGATAGGATGATC
>CAZQTJ010000350.1:0-2323 GCA_964596035.1 uncultured Cocleimonas sp.
ATTACTAGCACTCTGTAAGTAGGTAGATTCTACGTGATACACGCCTATGTTTACCATACCATTAGGTTAAAAATAATTAAGAGGAAAAACTCAGTGAGACAATTAAGCCCTAATACATTTTCAACAAAACAATTCTTTGTACAATCTATTACAACAATAGCTGCGTTTCTACTGCTTAGCTCAACAGCGCTTGCCTTTACCGACCTTGATGGTAAGAAAGTCGAATTAGAAAAACAACTTGGCAAGGGAAAGTGGTCAATTGTAGAGATTTGGGCATCTGATTGCGGAGCCTGCCGTGCTCACATGCCATCAATGGTTAAGTTCGATGGAAAATTAGATAATGCACGTATTCTAGGAATTACCATTGACGGTCAGGAAGGTATTGGTGACGCAAAAAAAATGATTAAAGAATACAAGATGAAATTTCAAAATGTTGTATCCAACCCTATAGAAGTAAACGCTTGGATGCAAAAAAATGTCGGCGAACCACTGGTAGGAACCCCAACCTTTATGATCTTTGATGAAAAAGGGAAATTAGCCGCTGCTCAACCTGGCCCTGTGAAAACTGAATCTTTAGAAACATTTATTAAAGAAAACACTAAAAAAGAAGGAAGTACACAAGGATAAAATAACATTTCGTACACGCGCCTAAGCTATGTATGTTTTAGCTTAAATACGGCATAATCGCCCACTTTTATCTTTCAAGCTGGGCGAAGACTTATCCATGTTTAAAATTATCACAGAAAACTCACCAGCCAATATCAAAAATGATGTGTTGTCTGGTTTAACCGTTGCTTTAGCATTGGTTCCAGAAGCGGTTGCTTTTGCTATATTGGCACATTTGCCCGCTATTGTTGGTTTATACGCTGCTTTTACTATTGGTCTTGTTGCTGCCATTGTTGGTGGTCGTCCTGGTATGATTTCAGGAGCAACTGGCGCTATTGCAGTCGTTGTCGGTGCGCTAGTTTTACAACATGGAGCTGAATATCTATTTGCCGCTGTCGTCCTTATGGGGGCAATACAAATACTTTTTGGAGCCTTAAAGTTAGGTAAGTTTATCCGCCTTGTCCCTCATCCTGTATTTTTAGGTTTCGTTAATGGGCTGGCGATGGTGATATTTATCGCCCAATTAGAGCATTTTAAAATTGAATTGCCTGATGGTACAAAAGAGTGGATCACAGGCTCAACCTTGTACATTATGCTGGCGCTTATCGCGCTCACAATGGCAATCATCAAGTTTTTACCGCGTCTAACCACCTTTATTCCCTCAACACTAGCAGCCATTATTATCGGCACATTGGTGACACTTGGTTTATCACATTACTTAAATATTGATACTCGTTCGGTAGGTGATATTGAGTCCATTAAAGGCACTTTCCCTCCTTTCCACCTTCCTGATGTTCCCTTTAATTGGGAAACACTTAAAATCGTATTTCCTTACGCCTTAATAATGGCTTTAGTGGGGCTTATTGAAAGTCTACTGACGTTAAATTTGATTGATGAACTAACAGAGTCACAAGGTCAACCCAATCGCGAATGTGTTGGTCAAGGCGTTGCTAATACCGTCACAGGTGTTTTCGGGGGTATGGGTGGCTGTGCAATGGTAGGTCAAAGTATTATTAATATTCGCTCAGGTGGACGAGGAAGACTGTCAGGCATATCCGCTGCTTTATTCTTACTGCTCTTTATTATGCAAGCCTCAGAACTTATCGAGCAAATACCCATTGCTGTACTCGTCGGGGTCATGTTTATGGTGGTTATCGGAACATTTGAGTGGAGTAGCCTTAGGCTCTTCGGAAAAGTACCTGTCGCTGATATTTTCATCGGTATTTCAGTTGCCTTAATTACCGTTGTTTCAGATAACTTAGCCTTAGCCGTTATTATTGGCGTTATTTTATCTGCGCTAGTCTTCGCATGGAACCATGCCAAAGAAATTAATGTCACCACACGTATCAATAGAATGGGAGATAAAGTCTATGAACTCCACGGCCCTTTGTTCTTTGCCTCGGTACATAACTTCCAAGAGTTATTTACCCCTAAAGATGATACCGATGATGTGACCGTTGATTTTAAAAACTCTCGTGTAGCCGATCACTCTGCCATTGAGGCGATTGATAAACTAGCAGACCGCTATGAGCGTGCCAATAAAAGACTCCATCTTATTCACCTATCACCAGAATGCTCAATGCTACTGAAAAAAGCGGGACATTTTGTTGAAGTGAATGTGGTTGAAGATCCAAAGTATCATATTGCGGATAATAAATTGGGATAAGGGACTAAGGAACGAGCATGAAATAACTTCCCGATTCTAACTTGCTTTTTT
>CAZQTJ010000351.1:0-2293 GCA_964596035.1 uncultured Cocleimonas sp.
TTACTATATTGTAAAGAACTTTTTAGGGTACTTTAGGGGAAAAAGTTTTCTAATTGTAGTGTTTATTTTAAAACTTGAGAGCAAGGCATAAAATAAAATATTGTATAAAAATATATTTTTAGGGTTGACGAGCTGTATATTGATACGTATTATTCGCGCTCCTTTGATGGTTGCTTGAATTTCATAGCAGTTGTTGTTGGTTTTTCGGGATATAGCGCAGTCTGGTAGCGCGCCTGCTTTGGGTGCAGGATGTCGGGAGTTCGAATCTCTCTATCCCGACCATTTTTATAGCGGTTGCAAGCGATATTAGTAATAATATGCTATGTAGTAATGCGCTTGTAGCTCAGTTGGATAGAGCAACGGCCTTCTAAGCCGTGGGTCGCAGGTTCGACTCCTGCCAAGCGCGCCATTAACTAGATGTTAGTTTGGTTCGCAAGTAAAAATAAGTTTAAATGTGTTATTTATGGTGGGTGTAGCTCAGTTGGTAGAGCCCCGGATTGTGATTCCGGTCGTCGTGGGTTCAAGTCCCATCATCCACCCCAGATTTATTGGTTTTTAAAAGCTTAAAGTATTTTCCACAAGTTTTTAAAATCTTTTAGTAAATGATTATACACAAGCATGTCTTTGCATTGTATAATCGCGCGGTTTAGTTCATAAAGGGTTATGAGCTTAGTTAGTTTTTAAGAAATGCGAGAGTGGCGGAATTGGTAGACGCGCTGGTTTTAGGTACCAGTATCGTAAGATGTGAGAGTTCGAGTCTCTCCTTTCGCACCATCTTAAAAAATATCCGCCCTTCCTTTTTTTGAATACCAAATACTTAATATTAATTTTTAGAGATTTATCATGCTCCTATGTTTAATCTAGCGGGCGGTAAATGGCGAGGTTTTTTTGCATGCAAGTTTCTGTTGAATCCACAGGTAATATCGGACGTAAAATGAATGTTTCAGTTCCTGCCGAGCGCATTGATGGGGAAGTTGAAAAACGTTTGAAAGGCATGCGTAGTCGTGTGAAAATTGATGGATTTCGTCCAGGTAAAGTTCCTTTGAGTGTGGTAAGTCAGCAGTATGGAGACTCTGTATACCAAGAAGTGGTAGGTGAAATATTTCAATCAACATTTTATGAGGCTGCAACAGCAGAGAGTCTACATGTAGCAGGTATGCCGAATATTGATGCTGAAGTACTGGAGCCAGGGAAAGACTTGGAGTATACGGCAACGTTTGAGGTGTATCCGTCGTTTGAAGTTGCAGATGTTACTGGTTTGGAAATAAACAGAGCAACAGTAAAAATAATGGCTGCTGATGTAAATAAAATGATCGAGACATTACGTGAACAGCAAAAAGAATGGAAAGATGTAAAGCGAGAAGCGAAAGACGGTGATCAAGTCGTTGTTGATTTCGATGGAACCATTGATGGAGAGACGTTTGAAGGCGGGTCTGCAAAAGAGTTTATGGTTGAGTTAGGCGCAGGACGTATGCTGAAAGATTTTGAAGAGGGTCTTGTGGGAGTGAAGGCTGGATCAGATAAAACCATAGATGTTACTTTTCCTGACGACTATCCAGCAGAAAATCTTAAAGGAAAAACAGCTAAATTTGACTTAAATGTAACAGCTGTAAAATCCTCCTCTCTACCTAAAGTAGATGAAGATTTTATTAAGAAATTTGGTATTGAAGATGGTACGAAAGAAAGCTTTAAAAAAGAAATTAAATCAAATATGGAGCGTGAGCTTGAGCAGAATATTAAGGCTCGCTTGAAGCAGTCCGTTATGGATGGTTTGTATGAAATTCATGATATAGAAGTTCCTGCATCACTCGTTACAGAAGAAATAAAGCACGTTCGTCAAGAAATGTCGGGAAATAACTCAGGTGTAGATATGTCCACATTACCAGATGAATTATTTGTTGAACAAGCAAGTCGTCGTGTAAAGCTTGGATTAATAGTTGGTGAAATTATTACAAGCAATGACATGAAGAAAGACCAGCAAAAAGTTGATGATATGTTGGAGAGTATGGCTTCAACTTATGAAGATCCTCAGGCTTTGCTAGAATATTACAGAACAAATGAGCAAGCAATGCAAACAGTAGAGGCTGCTGTTATGGAAGAAATGATTGTTGATTGGGTATTAGATAAAGCGAAGGTTAAAGATGAAGAAATGAGCTTCTCTGAGTTAATGAATCCAGAAAATACAGAAGAAAAAAATACAGAAGAAGAAAAGGCAGAGGCTTAGTTTTTTCTTGCTAGTACCTGAATCCGTGAGGTCACTACGGCACAGGACGCAAGCTATTGATTCATCACG
>CAZQTJ010000352.1:0-2291 GCA_964596035.1 uncultured Cocleimonas sp.
TATAAGTAAAATTTCTTAGCGCACGTCAAGGAAATAAACTGGTTGCAGCACAAGTGATAAGATAGAATCCCCTCCTTCTTAAGGACGTTTACACAATAACGTCCCAGCTTCAGGTTTACATTAAGGAAACATCGCATGAACATCCGCCAATTACTCGACAATCGTGTATCTAAAGCACTTATTACGGCTGGTGCGCCAGACAATAGCTCTGCGGTGATAAAACAATCTAACCGCGCTGAGTTTGGACATTATCAAGCTAACGGCGTAATGGGTGCAGCAAAACAGTTAAAAATGAACCCGCGTGAATTAGCCGCTAAGGTTATTGAAGCCTTAGACCTAAATGATATTGCCGAAAAGGTAGAAATTGCAGGACCAGGCTTTTTAAACATCCATCTAAAAAAAGCGTGGCTCAGTCAGCAATTAGAACTTGCGCTTAACGCCGAAAAGCTAAACATAGACCAAGCAAACCAGCCACAAACCGTTGTTATCGACTACTCAGGTCCCAATCTTGCCAAAGAAATGCACGTAGGTCACCTGCGCTCCACCATTATTGGCGATGCGGTAGCGCGCACGCTAGACTTCATCGGTCATCACGTCATCCGTCAAAACCATGTTGGCAACTGGGGGACACAATTTGGCATGTTACTGGCACACATGAACAGCTTGCAAGCGTCAGATGAAGAGCTTTCCATGCAATTATCTGATCTGGAAGATTTTTACCGTACCGCTAAAAAACGCTTTGATAATGAAGAGGGTTTTGCAGAAACTGCGCGGGATTATGTCGTCAAACTGCAAGCGGGCGATGCCGATTGTCTCGTGCTATGGCAACAATTTATCGACATCTCCTTACAACATTGTGATGATATTTACAGTCGCCTTAACGTACTACTCACCCGCGATGATGTCATGCCAGAAAGTGCCTACAACCACGACCTTGCCAACGTCATCAAGGACTTAAATAGCGCAGGACTACTGACCGAAGACCAAGGCGCACAGTGCGTCTTTCTTGAAGAATTTCGCAGTAAAGATGATAAAATCTTACCCGCCATCGTACAAAAATCAGATGGCGGCTACCTTTACGCCACAACTGACCTAGCCGCCTTACGCTATCGTCACAACGAACTTAAAGCCAACCGCGTTTTATATTTTGTCGATGCTCGCCAGAGCCTACATTTGAATCAGGTTTTTGCCATTTCCAAAGCCGCCAACTTTGTCCCACAAGCAATGCAGTTAGAGCATATGGCATTTGGCACCATGATGGGAAAAGATGGCAAACCCTTCAAAACGCGTGATGGTGGCACCGTTAAGCTCATCGACTTACTCAAAGAAGCAGAACAACGCGCCTTTGATTTAGTCAGTGAAAAGAACCCCGATTTAAGTGAAGATGAGCGCAAAGCCGTCGCACACACGGTCGGAATCGGCGCAGTAAAGTATGCCGACTTGAGTAAAAACCGTAGCTCTGATTATATTTTCAACTGGGACACCATGCTCAGCTTTGAAGGCAATACCGCGCCTTACTTACAATATGCCTACGCACGAATTCAAAGTATTTTTCGTAAAGCGGGAGAGATAAACCTTGACGCAAAGCTTCACCTAGACGAAACAGCAGAAAAGCAACTAGCCACTAAATTATTACAACTACCAGAAGCCATTGAGATAGTCGTTAAAGACGGCACGCCCAATCTACTGTGTAATTATTTGTTTGAACTCGCAGGAAACTTCATGTCATTTTATGAGGCCTGTCCAATATTAAAAGCAGATGATGAGATAAAAAACAGTCGCCTAAAACTCGCCAAACTTACCGCGAAAACATTAGAGACAGGACTAGGATTATTAGGAATTGAAACCTTAGATCGGATGTAGCCACATGATTAAATTTTCTCATTCCAGCGTGAAAACGCGTTTAGGCAATGGAACGAGCCTATATCAGTAGCTTCTGGCGGAGGCACGAAGCCCAACATGACGAAGCTTGTTGGGCTTTGCAAACTCAGCACCAAGCTACAATGTCATTGCGTGAAATAACAGATTTATCCCACTGATAACGCTTTAAAACTGAGGAAAATAAGCAGCAACATCCGTACCATAAGCGGCAACGCCATGCGGTACATTTCCCTTAAAAGGAATTTTACTCCCCCAATTACTTCCCCATTCATTCAGGTCGCTCGGCTTTGCTGTCGCCAGAGGATCAATATTTAACACGGTTGACTCACTATCCACATTCAAATACTCACCCTCAAACACCTCATCAGCAGAAGCCAGCAAAGGAAAAGCAAAAAGTGCGATAAATAAAG
>CAZQTJ010000353.1:0-2290 GCA_964596035.1 uncultured Cocleimonas sp.
TCTTTATTTTCATAAATCAAATAAGGCTTATTATCGCCCTTGACAACACCATCATCAATAACCACTTTACTAACATTTTCTAGCGAAGGTAAATCATACATTGTATCAAGCAATATTTTTTCCATTATTGTACGTAAGCCTCTAGCTCCCGTATTTCGCTCCATAGCCTTTTCAGCAATAGCTGTTAATGCCTCATCACGAAAATTAAGCTCTACATCTTCCATCTCAAACAGTTTGCTATATTGTTTTGTCAGTGCATTTTTCGGTTCAGTTAAAATACGTACCAACGCATCAGAATCAAGCTCTTCTAATGTCGCAACAACAGGCAAACGACCTATAAACTCAGGTATTAAGCCATAACGAACCAAATCTTCTGCTTCTACATTTTTTATCACTTCGCCAAAATTCTTACCATCATCGGGCTTTTTAACGTCTGCCCCAAAGCCTATGCTACTTTTTAGCGTTCTATTAATAACTACTTTATCTAAACCTGAAAAAGCGCCACCACAAATAAAGAGTATGTTTTTTGTATCAACTTGTAAAAACTCTTGCTGAGGATGTTTACGACCACCTTGAGGAGGAACAGATGCTACAGTGCCTTCGATAAGTTTCAAAAGGGCTTGCTGTACACCCTCTCCCGATACATCACGAGTAATAGAAGGATTATCTGACTTACGTGAGATTTTATCAATTTCATCAATATAAACGATGCCCGTTTCTGCTTTATCTACATCGTAGTCACATTTTTGCAGCAGTTTCTGGATAATATTTTCAACATCTTCTCCAACATAACCTGCTTCGGTAAGTGTTGTCGCATCTGCCATCGTAAAAGGAACATCTAAAGTGCGGGCTAGGGTTTCAGCCAATAATGTTTTACCACTACCCGTTGGACCAATAAGAAGAATATTACTTTTAGAAAGCTCCACTTCATCATCAGTATTGTTGTTGCCTTCCATGCGCTTATAATGATTATAAACAGCGACAGACAAAACTTTCTTTGCAGATGACTGCGAAATAACATAATCATCCAGTAAATTATTAATTTCACGCGGCGTAGGAAGCTCTCTAGAGCCTTCTTCTTTTTTATCGTCTAACTCTTCTCGAATAATATCATTACAAAGGTCAACACATTCATCGCAGACAAAAACAGAAGGGCCTGCTATTAACTTTCTTACTTCATGCTGGCTTTTCCCACAAAATGAACAATATAATAATTTACCATTATCTTGATCTCCTTTTTTGTCATCACTCATTATAAGAGTACCTCTACTTTAATCACTTTATATAACATGAAGATTTGCACTTACGAATCAACTTAGGAACTGATTATTATCACTCAATATATAAATTAAAATATTTAAGAAGCGCTCACGCTCCTAAGAAATAAAACAGTAACTCGCAGTCTAACTGAATCCTTTCAAATGTACAGTTAGTAACGATAGAAACTGCTTATTTTCATACATAAAAAAGGCCTGACTAGCAGACCTTTTTTATATACAAATGATAAGAAAAAATTATCTTTTATCTAAAACTTCATCAATCAAACCATATTTTTGGGCTTCTGCGGCAGTCATAAAGTTATCACGCTCAGTATCTTTACCAATTTTCTTCAAGGTCTGTCCACTATGCCTTGACAATACTTTATTTAACTCTTCACGAATTTTCAAAATTTCTTTTGCATGAATCTCAATATCAGTTGCCTGACCTTGATAACCACCTAAAGGCTGGTGAATCATAACTCGAGAATGGGGTAAAGCAAAACGCTTCCCCTCAGCTCCACCAGCCAATAAAACCGCCCCCATACTTGCCGCCTGACCAATACACAAAGTACTCACATCAGGCTTGATGAATTGCATTGTATCGTAAATACCCATACCTGCCGTAACAACCCCGCCAGGTGAGTTAATATACAAGTGAATATCTTTTTCTGGATTTTCAGACTCTAAAAATAATAATTGAGCGACAATTAAGTTAGCCATGTGATCTTCAATTCCCCCTACAACAAAAATCACACGTTCTTTTAATAAGCGAGAATAAATATCATACGAACGTTCGCCTCTAGAGGTTTGTTCAACCACCATAGGAATCAAACCTAACGCCTTATTTTCCAAGTTATTTTTTGACACTGTTCTCATCCCTTTTTCTTTAAAACAAATTAACTATATCAATACTACCTGAATCCGTGAGGTCAATGCGGATAACAGGGAGTAAGATATTGGTTTAGCACGGAATTTAAAAATCTTAGCTTCACCCGTAGGTTTAGTGAGCGCTACTGCACTCAATTATCCCT
>CAZQTJ010000354.1:0-2277 GCA_964596035.1 uncultured Cocleimonas sp.
AATTTAAAAAAAGCTACCTGTTAGATTCAGTATTGAACAGCCCTGGCCTTTCAATAGGGCTGGCTCCAGCTGTTACTTCTAATAATTCTGTTCTTTGTTCTAATTTATAAATGAAAGGAGATAGGTCATAAGGATCAATATCCAATTCATCAAGCTGATCCCAAGTAAACATCGTTAATTGTGAAGTAGCCTCAATATTTCTTAGTTTTTCTTTAGGTATTTTTGATAATGGATTTCTCTCTCCAATAAGAAAATGCTGCAAATCAGCACGCTCAATAATAACGTCTGAAATTTTTAATAATGAGCAAAGTGATGATTTTAAATGGGAGTATGGGGCTTTGTCTGGCATACGATCGACAAGATTAATAAATCGTTGTAACTGAAAAGCATTTGCTTCCCAAAGTCCTTCTAAAATACGATAACTACCTGTTGAGTGATGTGTAAGTGTTACCATAACATCTTCAGCAGGGTCTTCACTTATTCCGTAATAACTTGAACCCAGTTTATCAAACAGTTTTTTAGCTATGGTTTCACTCAGCTTTTCTTTTCCTTCTGAAGTAGCAAGAAGTAGATGTACTAATGCCTCCAATCTAAAACCGTTACTTTGCAGTGCTGGGGAAAGCATTAGACCAGAAAAAAACATGGCACTATTGATGGGGGTTAGGTTTTTTATGAGACTAACCAACTCGGATAAGTTGAGGGTATTTGTCAATGTAGGTGTTTCTTGTTTTTTTTGCTGCGACATCATCTGTATATTTCATGGGAGTATTGTTTATTATCTTAACAGACTAACGGGATAATAAATGATAACTCAATAACTTGAAGTATTCTAAAATAATATTCTTAATTTGATATACTTGGAACTGATTAAACAGAACTCGCCAGCACATTTCACGCGTTCGGATACTTGGTATCTTATGTGCATCTTCCACCCATCGGGGACTCCCCGATCTATTGGTGGTTTCCTCGCTTTTCTTTTTTTATGCAAGGAGATCATTATGCAATCTTCCCTTTTTATCTTGAATGAGACCACGGGTAACTATCGTGTGCCTAAAGTGGTGTCGGCTAAAGATATTCTTGAGATGGCGTCGTTTATTGCGATGCAGTCTTTTCAACCGGGCAAAGCTTTATGCGCTGCCACTGATGTTAAGTGTTATCTACAGCAATGGCTTGGGCATAACCTCAATGAGGTGTTTGCGGCTATTTTTTTGGATAATAAACACCGTGTTATTAAGGCGGAAGCTTTGTTTTTTGGCACGATTGATGCAGCGAGTGTTTATCCTAGAGTGGTGCTTCAAAAGGCGTTGGAATATAACGCGGCTGCGCTTATTTTTGCGCATAATCATCCTTCGGGTGTGACGGAGCCGAGCATGGCGGATAAACAAATTACTGAGACGCTGAAGCAAGCTTTATCACTGGTTAGTATTCGTGTATTGGATCATTTTATTGTAAGTCCTGATCCTGAGGCGAGTCTTTCTTTTAAGGAGCGTGGATTGCTTTAATCACGGACTTTTTCAGTCTGTTTTTTACTTTCTATTCTTAACTTTCGTTTTATTTTACGTCTATTTTTTACTTTTACCCTTCAGGGAATACGCTTCCCTGTGGATGGGTGTGTTCTCTGATTTTTTTACTGATGGAGAAATACCTATGTCTATTCACCTACAATTTCAAAGTTGCGTGATTCAACTTCCTTTTCAAAATCGTTATGGCAGGAATGTCTATTTAGCGATGGCGGAAGGTGGTGATAATAATTTAATTGATGATGCTACAAATCGTATTGTGCGAGAGTGGTATCCCGTTGCGTTAGGCGATGCCTTGGATGTAATGACGCGCATTATTAAAGGCGCTCGTGATTGCGAATGGGGCTGTTTACGCTTTGCCAATCAACGTGTCACGAAGCCTGAGAATTATATTCGTCACTGGCGTCATTTACTGGATACTGCTTTATCGGTCGAGCAGGCACAGTTGCAGGGCTACTCCTACTCTCCTTCGATTGAGGTGGTGCTTTGCCATAGTCAATTATGGAAACGCATGGATGCCCACCTTCAACGGCTTGAAAAGAGTCTACTGGCGTTGGATAAGCTTGGACTCTCTGCTCTTCGGCGTAAAGCGATGTTTCATGATGTTTACCCGTATAAAGATCCTGAGGTTTGGGCTTGGATGTTTGATATTACGGAACAGACTGGCTGGAATATTTTTGAGCAACATGCGATGAATATTAATCCTTATCCTCTACGCGGTTTGCGCGTTAATGGTCCGAGTAAATAACTATTTTTT
>CAZQTJ010000355.1:0-2251 GCA_964596035.1 uncultured Cocleimonas sp.
ATGAGACGTTAACAAGTTGAATTTTCTTTAAGGAAAGGCTCATTATACGTGAAAGTCCTTCCACTTTTGGCACTTTTGTTCGTACTTTGGGAGCCTAACGCCTCAAACACTCGACCCTAACTCAGCCCGATTTTTATGCTAAAAGCGATAGCGTAGCACAAAAATCGGGTTGAGTTAGGGGTCGATGTGATTTGATTTGTTAGGTGTTTTTTATGCAACAACTTCTCTTAAATCAAATTGATTTTTTTCCATGTATTGTATTTCTAAAACAGGTTCTTTTATTTGAGAGGGTTGAATTGACTCATGTTTTTTAATACCTAAATCTAAATATATTTGTTTCGCAATAAAATAAGCAAGGTTGGCAGGAACAGCATTTCCTACCATTTTATACCCTGCTAACAATGCCTTATAATAGAAAATATGATGATCAGGAAAAGTTTGAATTCTGGCACATTCTCTTATAGTAAGTCTTCTATATAAATGCTCCTTACTGGGAACAAAAATTCGTTTGTTTTGTTCTACAAACTGCATTTTTGGTGCTTGTGGATGAAGTGGCGCATGCCTTCCACCTGCCTGGATAGTAAAAGAAGGTTCATCCCAAGAACGTACTCGGTTTCTTGACATATACATCGAAGAGAAACCGCCCGTTAAATATTCGTGGTTTGGTAAAACACACTTATCACCATTAGTATGGTTTTTCCCAATAGCAGGTAAAGCAGTCTCTGTTAGTTCACTGATAATATCTTTTAAGTAGCGTTTCTTTCCAACAGGGTTGGGAAATTGAAAGGTTAAATTTAAATCATCTCGATAACCAATAAAAAACACGCGTTTCCTATCTTGAGCAACCCAATAATCAGATGCATTTAAAAGCTGAAAGGATAATGTGTAACCACTTTCTTTAAAAAGCTCCTGAATATACTGCAAAGCATCATGGTGTCTGGAAGCAAGCATACCTGATACATTTTCAGCTAGAAAAAACTTGGGCTTTTTATCACGGAGTATGCGGATAAATTCAAAAAATAGCTGCCCTCTTTTATCTTCTATTCCACGTAACTTCCCCGCTTCACTCCAGCTTTGGCAAGGAGGCCCGCCAATAATACCATCACACTCAGGAATTTCATCTAACCCAACATCTCGAATTGATTTTTTATTTAATTCAGTATTCGGGAAATTTTTTTCAAATGTTTCCCATATATCTTTATCAAACTCATTCGCCCAAATGACATTAAAGCCTGCTTTTTCAAACCCTAGATCTAAACCACCGGCACCTGAAAATAAAGAAACTATTTTCATGAAACCTCCAGTGTAATTAACTTTGCATTGAGAAGGTTTGCTGGGTTATCTGGATTCTTAATTTTTATGTTACTTATTTTTATATTCTCATGATGAATAATTTTTTCTTTATCGTTGGTATCTTGTGAGTTGAATTTATCTTCTTTCATGATGCAAGCTAAGCTGAAAATATTTGAATTATCCGCTTCATAAAAATCTTTATAAACTTTCAAAGGATTATCAATATGCCACATCCCCCTTATTCTTAGATTTGTAATACCTAGCGGATCAACACGATTCACTCGACCTAATTCTTTGGTTTCTGAAAATTCAATATCTTCAATTTCTTTCACACCTTCTTTTATTGTTTGACCAATGCGAGAATATATTTCTTTACTTGCAGCATAACAATCCCCATAAACAAGCCATAAATGCTTTAACTCAGTATCATTTGTAACACCAACAGCATAAATAATGTCTTTTACATCCCATTCCTCACACGTTCTACACGCGTCTGTTATTTTTGAATCATTAGAATGTAATTTACTTTTAGGGTGTGAACTATTCAAAGCAATCGCAGAACCTTTGCTTTGAATTTTCTTTACTTCTATAGCATCACCACCCTTTAAAATAATATCTGGCGGATTATTTTGGTTTCCTAAGTAAGAGAATATCTGATTTATTTTTTCATTTCTCTTATCGCTATCATCCTCTGTTACCGTATCAGCAAAGACATCTTGAATGTATATTTCAAGAGCTTGACCAACATTATTTATTGTGTTTCTACCAACATAGGTATCAGTAAGTACAACAATAGGGTTGTTGGCTATGTTGATTATTGCTTTAAGAATATTGGACATCTAAAGTATTTGCTCCTGCACTATGTGAGATTTGACCTTATTCGTGTTGAGCAATAATAACAATATTCTTAATGATAGTCTGATTAGTTTAGATGATAGATGTTTTTTCACCTAACGCC
>CAZQTJ010000356.1:0-2243 GCA_964596035.1 uncultured Cocleimonas sp.
CTGGGATAAAAAAGCAAGTTAGAATCGGGAAGTTATTTCATGCTCGTTCCTTAGGATAAGCTTCTAAGGTGAGCTGAAACTCAGCTTAGTCATGAAATTATTCCATTGATCAAAAAAAACTACGTTATACTGTTCGGAAACTTATAGTGTGTCTATTCCTAAATATATTTTTACCCCCATAAAAATGAAATTAGACCAACCCCTCAAAATATATCCGACTGCTTTGCATGCATGCTCCTATTTACCCAGTGTTATTGCCAGAAATGCAGTGATAGACCCTAGCTTCCCCATGTCGCCTTCTGTTTATGATTATTTGATTCGATCAGGTTTTCGTCGAAGTGGACAGCAAGTCTATAAGCCTTATTGTCAGTCGTGTAGTAAGTGTAAAACTACGCGTATCAATGCAATTGAGTTTAAGGCTAGTCGTAGTCAACGACGTAATTGGAAAGCTAATCAAGACTTAACAATTGTAATAAATGAGTCTGGTTTTAAAGATGAGTATTTGCCAATTTATGCCGATTATTTAGAAGCTCGGCATGACAGCACTGATTATGAGGGTGTAGATGAATTTCTAGGCTCTGACTGGTGTGAGACGCAATTTATAGAATTTCATGAAGAAAATACCTTGGTAGGAGTGGCTACTATTGATGTTCTAGCGTCAGGCTTGTCTGCTGTTTATACATTCTTTGATCCAAATATTGGACATAAACGTGGTTTAGGTGTTTTTGCTGTTCTATGGGAGATAGAGTATGCAAAAGAATTAGGCTTAGATTATGTTTATCCAGGTTACTGGATTGAAGAATGTCAGAAAATGAACTATAAAACACGTTATCAACCAATAGAAGGTTTGATTGATGGGCAATGGCGTAAGCTACCTAAGGCAAAGTAGGTGTGTCTGTCAATGCCTTTAATGTTTTGATAAGGACTCAGGATTAAACTTCGTCAGTTATTTTCTTTAGAGTTCCCAAGTAGACTTATTGTGTCTGTCTACTTACATTAATGAGTTCATAGCACGCTTGACTACCAACTTCAGGCGGGATGGATGTATTAATGTAGCTTGGATAAGATTTTATTGCGTAGCAATAAAACGTCATCCGACAAAGAAAAATATCAAGTGACTTTATCTCGTGACATGACTCGATAAGTTGCCCCGCTTTAAGTTGATCCCTGCGCGTTTTATATAAGGCATATTGGAATGAAATCATCACTTAGACTTATATTTCTCATTATCTCTTTGTCTGCGCTTGGGATGAGTTTAAAGCAATTAGCGGGGCATTGGGAGTATGAAGAAGTGCCTGCTGATGCGCATCGTTTGATGACGACAACCATTAGTGCTCAGGTATTGCATAAAGAAATAACGGAGTCGATAACAGAAGGGCGTTTTGATGATACAAGAATGTATATTGATATTGCCAAAGAGCATGGCTACTCTCTTTACTATGATCAGTATCAGCAGCAACTGCAAGAGCAAGATACGAAAGGGCGTAGAATAAAGGATAACGTCGGAAATTTTGTTAATGGTTTTGTCTCAGGTAAGGGCAGTACAGGTGCGGGAGTAGCGGGTGCAATAACCTCAGACTTTACCGTGGTAGGCGATGTTCGTGATTTACATACAGAGTATCAACATTATCAAAAAAATGAACCTGTTGATGAGTTAGTCGCAACCTTATCAGGTGCGGGTATTGGCTTAACCGCTATCACTATTGGTAGCGTGGGGAGTGCTGCTCCTGCAAAGGCAGGGGTTTCTTTGGTTAAAATGGCAAAAAAAACACGTCGTCTAAGTGCGCCATTTCAAAGGCAACTACTACATCTAGCAGCTAATGTTTTTGATTGGTCTAGTTTTATAAAAATTGCTAAAAGCGGAAAAGGAATGAAAAATATTATTCGAGCGGCTAAAACGGCTTATCATCCAAAAGCAATCAAACCATTAGAAAAAGTAGCAAGTCAGGTGAGCAGTATTCGTAAAGCAAGTTCTGTTGCAGACACTTTGCGTCTATTGAAATATGTTGAAACAACTAAGGATCTACGCCATTTGGAAAAAGTTGCTATAAAGCATGGTACAAAGAGTAAAGGCTATTTAAAGCTTCTAGGTAAGGGAATGTTACGAGGCGGTAAAATTATTAAAAAGACGACGGGCTTTTTTATAGCGCTTGTCGAAACGATTGTGTCGCTAATATTTAGTTTTATTTTTCTTTTTCCAGCAAGAAAAAAGAAAATATAATGGGTATTATTTTAGGCTGCTT
>CAZQTJ010000357.1:0-2222 GCA_964596035.1 uncultured Cocleimonas sp.
GTTTATAATAGCCAATTTTTCCTGAGGCATGTTTATGTCAAACTTAATTCTTTTTAATAAACCCTATGGCGTTCTCTCTCAGTTTAGTGATGCTGATAATCGTGATACTCTGGCAAGTTATATCAAACAAAAAGGGGTTTATCCTGCGGGGCGTTTAGATAAGGATAGCGAGGGACTTTTATTATTAACGGATGATGGTAAGTTACAGCATAAAATTGCTCATCCTGATAATAAAATGAGTAAAACCTATTGGGTGTTAGTTGAAGGTCAGCCGAATGAAAAACAGTTACAATGTTTGCGTGATGGTGTTGAGTTAAAGGATGGCATGACGTTAGCTGCAAAAGTTAAAATTATCAGCGAGCCTTATCTTTTATGGGAGAGAACACCGCCTGTACGCTACCGTAAAAATATCCCCGAAACATGGTTGGAAATAACCATAAAAGAAGGGCGTAATCGCCAAGTACGCCGTATGACCGCTGCTATTGACTGTCCTACCTTACGCTTAATTCGCTATCGTATTGGTTCATGGACGATTGATGGTTTGGAAAATGGCGAGAATAGAAAAATCAATCATCCCTCCTAATGACGCAATTATCTAAAAAATACGCCTATTTATCCCAAGCAGAAAAAGCGGGGATGATTACGCCTAAAACCTTATTATTAAATAATGCTGATTCTCATGATCTTCAGCAGTTTATCGCGACTTGTGAGCGCGGAAGCCGCTTTATTATACGCAGTATGCAAAGCGCGGAAGATACTCATCAACAATCCTATGCGGGGCATTTTTGGAGTTCTTCTGCGATTAATGCCGATGAAATTGTGGCGACGATTGCTTTAGCTAAAAAGGAAAATAAACAAAGACTAAAGCAACTTCATCTCCAAGAATCACCACAACTTATGTTGCAAGAATTTATCGAGCATCATATCGGTGGTGTTCTCTTTAGCCCGTGGAGCTTTTTTGCTAATTATTGCTTTATTGAATATTCCACTCAAAGCGTACAAGCTGCGGTAGAAGGCATCGCGAGTCCTGCTGTTATTGGCTTAAAAACGGATGCGCCATTAGCACTTGCTGCTGAGATGGATTTTTTAGAAACACCTTTGCGTTTATTGACAACGAAATTACAAAGTACTTTCGATTTTCCTGTTGATAGCGAATGGGTTTATAGCGAACAAAAACAAGCGATCGTGTTGCTACAAGTACGCCCTCAAACACGTCTAGTTGGCGCATTATTCAATGCGACCGTTGCGCAACAACAGCAAGTGACGTTACCAATAGGTCGTTGGCAATATGCCGCTTTATCCGAAAGTTTAGGCAAACTCTCGCCACTTTCGTTTAGCTTACTAGAACAGCTTTATGATGATGCCAGAGCGGGGCTGCAATCACTGGGGTATCGAGCCAAGCAAGTTGATTTTATGACGCGTTTACCAGACGGTAGTGTTTTGGTAGAGCCTCAGTTAGAAAAATCCTTTTATTCTGCAACCACCTTTGGCGGTTTTTGGAAGAGTTTTAAAGCACCACAGTGGCAACAAAAAATCACACAATTATTGAATACGCTAACACTCGATAGTGAATTTTCATACGCACAATTATCACAGTATTTTCAATATTGGATGGTAGCAAACGCACTCAGTAATGGTCAGGGAAGAGAAGAAAATACCGCCCATGCTTATGAATTATCTTGGCGACAGAACTTAAACGCTCCTGTTATTAATATCAGCGATAATTCTTGGGCCGTATTAAACAAACAACTTAAACAGTTATTCTTTTTTGAGCTAGAAAAAATCAAACAACAACTCGCACAAACACCTGCAAACGTATTGTTATCTTGGCAAGACTATTTGTGCAATAAAACAGTCTCCACCGCGCAGGAGCAACAAGCTGCAACCATGGCGTTATATGATTATAGTTTGCTAGGCGCTACGTTAAGTCATGGCAATATGCAATCTATCGGCGCAAAAAAAGAAGTAGCGGGAACGCTCTTTATTATCGAAAATCCCAACCAATTTCGACAAGACATTCCCGCTGGCTCTATCCTAATCGCTCCTTATTTTGATAATCAGTGGGTACAAAGCATTGCAAAATTAAAGGGCATTATCGTTGCGCAAGGTGGATATTTATCACATTCCGCCATTGTCGCACGGGAGTCTAATGTTGCTTATTTTGTGGGGAAAAAAGCCAACAATAGCTTGCAACATGGTGATTACGTCACCTTATCTTTGTC
>CAZQTJ010000358.1:0-2213 GCA_964596035.1 uncultured Cocleimonas sp.
GCAGGGAAAAAGACCAGAAATGTTGCGCCTTTGCCTACGCTACTTTGTATCTCTAAGCGTCCGTTATGGCGCTGAAGAATATGTTGTACTATTGCTAGTCCTAAACCTGTCCCGCCTTTGTTTTGTGAGCGTCCTTTGTCAACTCGATAAAAGCGTTCGGTTAGGTGGGTGAGGTGTTTGGCTGGGATGCCGTCGCCGTTGTCTTTAACAGTAAGACGGGCTTCTCCATTGAGTTGTTTGTTCCATGTTACGTGGATGCTAGTGCCTTTGGGGGTATGACGAATGGCGTTATGTATCAGGTTACTACACACACTTATAATTTCGGATTTGGCGCCGCGTATGGTTAATTCGGCGGATATGTCGGTGTGTAGGCTATGTTGGCTGTGCTCTGAAAGTAACTTGACTTCATCATTGCAAATGGAGGTGAGTATACTGGGCATATCGACTATTTTGTTTGATTCTCCATTTAGATCGGAGTTTTCTAGTCGAGATAAGGTTAAGAGGTCTTCAATAATGCGTTGCATACGCAAGGCTTGTTCAGAGGCGGTGATAACGGCTTTGTTTAATTGTTCGGGTAGGTTGGGGTTGGACTGGATTATCTCTAAATAACCTGCAATAACGGTTAAAGGGGTGCGTAATTCATGCGAGGCATTCGATATAAAGTTTTTACGCATTTGTTGTGTGTGTACGCGCTCGCTAATGTCTCGGGCAATTAAGAGTTTAAGGTCAGATTGTATGGGGATAAGTTGTAAGGCTAATTTACGGCTATGATCTCGTGGTGATGTTATTTCTATTTCTTTGTTGGAGTTTTTATCTAAGGTTTTTTGGACTTTTGGCAGGCGGATAAGGTTGTCAATGCGTTGTCCTCTATCTATTTTAATATTAATGCCGAGTAAATTATTGGATTGCTTGTTTGCCCAGTCGATTTCATTTTTGTTGTTTAAGGCAATGGTGGCATAGGGTAGCCCTGCGATAATGCTTTGGTGTCGCTTTAGTAGCCTATTTAAGTGCTTTTTTCGTTTGTCGTAGCGTTTTTGTAAGCTATGTATTTGTAGGGTGATATTTCCCCACATGCCGTCACTATCTGGGGTTGCTTTAGGGTCTTTTGATAGTAGCCATTGATTGAGTTGATGCAGTTTATATTGCATCCACGCGATATAAAGAATGAGGGCGATACAGAGACTAGCTAGCCAGTAGCTAGTGAGCATCCCGCCAATAACGGTGGCTAAAATGATATAAACAAAACGCATTTGCTCTGCTTGTTTGTAATTAGTGGTCATTATTACTTTTCGCTGTTTGGTGAGTAACGATAGCCCATTCCGCGTACTGTTTTGATATATTGATCGACTTGATAAGGTTTTAATATTTTTCGTAAACGCAGTATATGCACATCGACCGTGCGCTCTTCAATAAAAGTATTTTGCCCCCATACAAGATCCAGTAATTGGGTGCGACTGTAGAGGCGTTCGGGGTTGCTTAAAAAGAAGTGTAGCAAGCGAAATTCAATTTTGCCGATTTTGATGTCTTCATCATCAATTTTTAGGGTGTGGCTATTAGGGTTTAGTTTTATTTTTCCGCTGACAATTACTTTCTCTTCATTTAACCCTTGAGCGCGTCTTAATAAGGCATTTATACGTGCTTTTAATTCGTGCAAAGAGATGGGCTTAGTCATGTAGTCATCAGCACCTACATTTAAACCTTTTATTTTATCTGCTTCTTCTGCTTTAGCGGTGAGCATCATAATGGGGATTTTTCGATACGCATCTTGTTTGCGGATGCGTTTTAGCAAAGTTGGCCCGTCGGTGTCGGGTAGCATCCAGTCGAGTAGAATTAAGTCGGGGGTTGATTCTCTGAGGCGTTCTTCCGCTTGTTTGCCATCTTCTGCGGTGAGTGTTGCAAAGCCTTCTACGTCAAGAAAATGTTCTAGCATTTCTCGAATAGCAATGTCATCTTCAATAATGAGTAATGTCAACATAAGTGGGGGTCTTTGTGGGATACACTTTATTTTTACGGGATGTTTGCTTGCAATATTTTTGTAAGATCAATACCTTCGCCAAATAAAAAATGGAGGGTGAATAAGTGTAACGCATCCACTAAAGCACTTGATTGCTGGTGGATGCGCTATTAGCTTATCCACTCTACGCTGGAAATTGGCGAAGATAAGGAATGAGCACGAAATAAGTTCCCGATCTTATAACGCAGAATTTTTATTT
>CAZQTJ010000359.1:0-2206 GCA_964596035.1 uncultured Cocleimonas sp.
GGTGGTAATGTGCTGCTCAAATGGCTGGGAGAACGACAAGAACAAGCCGCTACTCAATCTGCTATTGCAATATCCGTTCCCTTTCAACTGGCAGATGCAGCGAAAAGAATGGAAAAAGGCTTTTCCAAAATTTATCAACGACATTTAATTTCACGTCTACAAAAAAAGTATCAGGACAAATTTAGCCGTATTACTTCTCCTCTCTCCATTGATATTACAAAACAGAACACTTTTTATCAGTTTGATGATCAAGTAACAGCCCCATTACACGGTTTTACCCGTGCCGATGATTATTATCAGCAATGCAGTAGCCGACAATTTGTAAAAAACATCAAAGTCCCTACCCTTATTTTACATGCCAAAGACGACCCTTTTATGTTTCCAGATACCGCGCCTAGCGCAGAGGAAATATCGCAAGATATACAGTTAGAACTTTCCTCATCAGGCGGTCATGTGGGTTTTGTAACAGGAAAGTTACCTTGGAAAGCCGAATACTGGGTTGATACTCGCATTGTGGAATGGCTTAAAACACGCTAATCCTACCCTTCAGTAAAAATATTATGCTAAATAAACTCAAACATCTGCTAAAAAGAAATAAAACATCAAGCTTATGCCAGATTTATACGGCTAAAAAAGGGGGCGCGGATATGATTAGTCATGATCAAATCGACGTTTTAGCAAATATAGGCTTATTAAATGACCGTTATGCGACCCAAAAAGGTTATTGGCATCATGTAGAAAGCTGCCAAGTCACACTCATATCCCTTGAAGACATTAACCATATTGAGAAAAAAAGTAAGCTCTCTATGCAAAATGGATTACATCGACGTAATTTAGTCATAAGCAATATATCTAGCAGACGATTAGAAGGAAAAACGTTTCAGCTAGGTTCGGCAATATTCAAATACGAAAAACCTAGACCGCCCTGTGGCTATATCGACAGTATTGCAGGAAAAGGCGTTGCAAAAGCATTAGGACGAAATAGTGGCATCTGTCTCCAAGTGCTACAAAGTGGTTCGATACATATTGGCGATAGACTAATTTTCCAATAATTTCAATAGAATAAATAAAACACTCTCAATTGATTAGTAGCTACATTTACTACAAAAAGAAGGAACGATATGTAGTAAATTACACGTTATTTATAATAATGAGATTACGATATGCTTTTGAGAATAAGACCAACAGCCATCATCTTTCTACTCTACTTAGTGAGCACTTATACAGCCCTTTCCTTTTATACGGTAAGTGCATTCCCTTCCTCTAAACCTTCTGTGGGCTTAAAAAGAAATATCATGGCTGATGCCAATGTGAAGGTAAATGAGAAATATACTTTCGTTCGTTGTAATGCGCTAAAAAAGAAACCTTTTAACAACAACATCAAGAAAAAGAAAATTCTAATTATTGGCGATAGTCATGGTTGTGATTTTCTCAATGTCATACGTGAAAATAATTACTTACAAAACTACCAAATTAGCATGCGCTATATACCTTACCAATGCCAACCTGTATTGCACGGAAAAGGAACTCGATTTGTCGCCCCTAAAGATCGTGCGCTGTGTGCCAATGAGGCAAGAACCGATAGTTTAAGTCAAGCAAAGGAGCAAATAAGTGAAGCGGACATTATTATTTTTGCAGCACGTTGGAAATTAAATACCGCCCGTGTACTCCCCTTTACTATTAAGTTTTTAAGGTTAAAGCCGTATCAAAAAGTGATTGTTATTGGTAGTAAGAATTTCGGAAAAATATCAGTACGACACTATTTGAGCATGTCAAGGAATGAATTACTAAAAATAACAAATGACCTAGATTCTGAAGTACAAAAGATAAATGCTATTTTACGCAAACGTATTACAGGACGAATGACTTTTATTGACCAAACACACATACTCTGTGGCTCTGATAAAACCTGCCCTATTTTCACCGATAACTTACACCTTATTTCTTATGATGGTTGGCACTTCACTCAAGCTGGAGCGAGATATGCAGGTAAGTTGCTCTTTCAAAAGTCAATGTTAGGAAAAATGTAAACTACAACCTGAATCCGCATTGACCTCACGGATTCAGGTAATATTTACCTTCTTGGAAGAATGATCCGTTTGATAATGGCGTATTAGGAGTGGGTAATGGGTCAATATGTGATTTAGTTTAAGCTTAGGAATGAGCACGAAATAAGTTCCCGATCTTATAACGCAGAATTTTTATT
>CAZQTJ010000360.1:0-2200 GCA_964596035.1 uncultured Cocleimonas sp.
TATAAAGCACTGAACTATTCAGTGCTTTATTTTTTTATCCGCTCAATTACTCATTTTAATCCCTCTTTTTTATCTATACTCGGCATCTTTCATCTATCTCTTTACACTTTATTTATTATTGTTTGGACAGATGAAGGATGCTCTCTTTTCATTGGTTTTTTATCGGTTTAGACTAAGCATTTTACAAAATTAGTGATAGCATTAGATACTGTAAAGCGCTAGGAAGCTTTGCTCGATTCATAAAACTATAAAGCTCTTATTTGTACTTCGCTAGGAACAATATTAAAGAGTAATATTTTGAGTAATGCCCTAATTTCTGGAATGAGGGTTATGGAATTCTCATTCTTTAAAACCTATAAAAAAACATAATAAAATAATGAATAAAAATACCACTATCGGAGAATCGGTCAAACGACAACGTGAGTTATTAAAAGATTTGCTCGGTGTTGCCTTATCACGTCTTGTAAGTAATATTCCTCAAAACATGTCTAATAAAGAAGGCTTGGAAGATTATTTGTTAGACTCCTGCAAAGACTTGCCTTATTGCAAATACCTTTTTGTACTTGATAAAAACGGTAAACAAATCACCGCTAATTTATTTAAACACGGCAAAGATGAAACTCAGTTTGGACGAGACCGCTCTTCACGCCCCTATATGCAAGGAATGGAGGGTGTAGATTTTGCGCTTTCGAGTGCTTATATCAGCAGTAATAAAAAGCGTCCTTCCCTCACTGCCATTCAAACTATTCATGATGAAGACAAGCAGGTCATTGGTTTTCTTGGCGTTGATTATGACCTTCGCGAGCTGCCTCGCACTGAAGCACTGTATGAAGAGCCACGAGAATGGCGACAAATAAAGGGTGATCCTGCTATTCGTGGAGGATTGTTTTCTCAGCAACGCACCGAAAGCGCCATGGATAAACAGCTTGATAATGTTCTCTCATTACAAGAAGAGCTGATGTTGCAACATGGTGTATACCACTGCCAAATTCATTTTTCTAGCAGTCGCTCGACTATTTGGCATGTTGATGACCCTTACACTTATCGTATTTTAACAATGGATGAATTATCAGACCCTGATATTTGCCTCGCTTACCCAAAGAAGCCTTATTTTGAACGTGCAACAGTGCCTCAAGATACGATTATGAAAATCTTTGAGCAATTCAAAGTTCTGCGTACCTACGATGACACAGTTTATCTGCGCTCAGGCTCCTTAAACCTAGTGAATGGTTTTGTTGGGCTAAATTTTTCCTGTGACGGCTCTCACTATATGATATATGATGACTTCTTAGAGAAAGGATTAGATTTTTGGCTTGGGGTATAAGATTGGGGTGGCAAAATGACAATAGCAGATTTTGATTGTTTAATTGAAGAGGTTTGTGGACAAGGTTGTATTCAAGTGAATAAAACCATCAATCAACTTGAGAAAGGACTGTGTCCCGAGCCACTAGAGCAACTTAATCAGCTTGAACGCGAGACAGTATTAAAAGAGCTTAAATCTGTTATGGATATTTACGATGGTGGTATTTGCTCAATATAAAAAGCTTATTTTTAGGATGGTTCCTAAATTTTAAAAGTATGATAAAATAAATCTATCGTTGCCCGGCTGGGCTACATAATGGCAAGAAAATATATTTTATTATGGCAATATATCACTATGATGGATCACAAAAAACACCTCCTAATTACGTTGGTATTCGGGTAGCCGTTAGTATCAATGGCAAATTACATCAAAAGTGG
Source organism: uncultured Cocleimonas sp. (assembly GCA_964596035.1). GTDB lineage: Bacteria > Pseudomonadota > Gammaproteobacteria > Thiotrichales > Thiotrichaceae > JAGLBW01. The sequence goes on from CAZQTJ010000360.1 coordinate 1,741, forward strand.
TTCAAGGGAAAAAATGCGGATGTTAAAAAAGCTGAAAGCATCGAAAGGCAATGGAAGTTTGAGCAACAACTCCATAAAACAACAAGAGTTAGGGAACGAAAAGAATTAGTAAAAAATTCTGCTTACGTTACAGGCGTTGCGGGCATCAAAATGAAATTTGTTGTCAGCAAGAAAAAGAAAGGAAAAAAAGTTTATCGTTCCTACGCCCCTGTTTTTATTGTTTCAGGCTCTGTTAATAGCCAAAGGTTTGCCAAAAACTTTAATATAAAAAGGTTTGGTTTTGATATGGCTTGGTTTAAAGCCTGTCAGTTTGCGGCTGAAAAATATGGCTCAACCCTTTTCGATAAAATGGTTGTAAAAAAGCCTTCTGTTGAACAATTTAAAATTATTTACCGCTGGCAAACCAAACAAGGTTTAGATATTCCAGTGCATCGTATGCCTGACGAACTATTGTAACTCC
>CAZQTJ010000361.1:0-2174 GCA_964596035.1 uncultured Cocleimonas sp.
TTCATCGCGGCTTTTTGAATAAATACATCATCTAGCCTATCTTGTTTTGCTTTGCGAATACGCAATACCTTATTACGCTGTTTATCGGCATTGACAACTAACATCGTCGTGCTAGAGGTTTTAATTTTCTTTTCTGATAAGCGGGGTTTAAAGCGTCTTTCCATTACACTTGCCGCTGGGTTAAATGCGGGCTTGCTCATACGTGCAATACCACCTGCACGGGTACAGCCACTCCACCAACAACGGTTTTTCTTTTGAAAATACATTAAACCACGGTATTTAGGAGCAACAGCTGCTTCTTGGGTGATGTATTCTTTAATTCCCCAGCTTCCAATCCAGTTGTAAGCACGAGGTGCGGAGAAAGCAATAAAGAGCTTGCCCCCAGATTTTTTCCACCCCTCCAGAAAATCATAATATAGCTTTGACATACGATTGTCTTTATTCGCTTGAATGAGGTACTGATTAGGTCCTTCATTCATACCATGGGTTTGATAAGCAACTAAATGTTGCCCACCCTCATAAGCTACTAAATCAACACCATAACGCGCTACAGCCTTTGCTTGCTGGCGCACAACGTTAAGTGTATTGGTAATTGAATGTCTGTTGCGAGGAGAACGTAATAACTCAAAAACACGATCAACACTGTCGATTTTTTTCTGATCCGTTTGTGTGGCATAAAAATAAGGAGCTATAGCAAGCGCATCGACATATTTAAAAGCATCTTCATAACCTAATAACATATGAGTCAATGGTACATTGGTTGCCATGCCCCCCATCACTCTTACAAGTCTGTCATGACCATTAAACGCTTGCTCCCACATCTTAAATATTTCGACACTACGTTTAGAGTAAAACTTATAACCTGCATTGGCTTTATTTTGATCTAAACCTAAGCGCGCACCGAGTTGTTCGATATAATGTTTTTGTGAAAAAATGCCGTTCCATGCTTCGTTAGTATATTCAATATAGGCTTTTAACTTAGGGTCTAAATGTTCGCTAACGTAGCTTGCATATTCACGAATAAATTCATCATTAGCTCGGTGTGGTAGATTAAACCAAGGGTCTGCACCAACGATATTAGCTAGCTTCACCATAACTTCAAGCGGTACGCCACGCTTGCCTTCTTTACCCCCCCAAGTCGCTTGATCTATCTTTGGACGCTTATCCCATGTGCTTAAATTATTTCGTGTAATGCCCGACATATTCATAAAACGAATAACACGAAAATCTTTCATAAAGTTCAAATAATCAGGATTGAAAATAATCTCTTTTGCATGGGCAACATAGGCAAGGAATGGATCATTTTTACCACATTTTCTTGCTTGTCGAACGTGGCGGAAAGGGTTACTTTTACAGATACCACCTGGCATAATCACTTGAATATCACGAATATAATTATTTTTATTTGACTCGATAATCGTTAGTGTTGCTGTAATTTTACCTTTTTTATTACCTCTAATAACAATAATGTCTTTGCCAGGATAGTGACGTATTAAGCGTGCATTTCCACCGTATTTTATCTTTCCTTGTCCTTTGTAGCGCACCGTATAAGCACCCACAGGAATACTTTGTTGTGGGAAGTTATTAATAAAACGTGTTCCTGCTTGCCCACCATTTAAATTATTAGGCCAGCCATTTTCATCATAAGTTACCTTACCTTTAGTCAACCACGGACGCGCTTCTTGAAAAGGCATCGCCATACGAAATAAATCAACAAAAGGAACGCTGGAGTCTTGATCTATCGCTTCATTGGTATTAATTCCAAGGGGAGATAAAAGATTGGTACGTGACGCAGCTAATGACGGAATAGAACAACACATTAGCAAAAGAAGAAATATGCCTTGAGGCATAAATGACTTTTTTATTGAAATCATTTGTAGGTACATCCTTGTGCAAAAATAAAGCGGCGCAACGAATAGGCATCTAACAACAGTTATCTGCGGTGTGAGATAATTTTCTGATCTATATTTTGACATAGCAGTTTTAGCAACAATTTTTAAGCAACCTACTCAAACCTAAATCAAAAAAAGTCAGCAAAAATGTTTTATATAATCCTTTATAAAAAAAGCCTTCGCTCGTCTTTGAAATTACTTATAGAAGGATTTATGCCAATAGTCCAATTAATCAAACTAAATCATCAGTTTTTGATTGTTTTTTATACTTTATTGTGACCT
>CAZQTJ010000362.1:0-2171 GCA_964596035.1 uncultured Cocleimonas sp.
TCCTTAACTATAACGATTTATCATCAAAAGTGGCGTAAGCAGAAGCAAAGCTTTGCAAAGAAATGCAAAGAGCGCACGATAAGTCTTTGCAGCGAGAGGCTTTATCGTCAAAATGAATTGAAACCTCACAGGGAGTCGGTATGAAATTATTATTAGTCGATGATGATGAAGACCTTTGCGAGCTTCTCAATGAGTATCTGATGCTAGAAGGTTTTACCGTTAGCATGGTACATAATGGCAAGTCCGCATTGGCTATTATAAAGGCAAATCTCAATCATTTTGATGCCATTATTCTTGATGTTATGTTGCCTGAGATAAATGGCTTTGATGTGCTGAAAGCTATCCCCGCAAATAATCATACGCCTATTTTAATGCTAACCGCGCGCGGTGAAGATACCGATACTGTCTTGGGTTTAGAACTAGGAGCCGATGATTATGTCAGCAAACCCGTTAGCCCCAGAGTCTTGGTTGCAAGGCTTCGAGCGATTATTCGACGCGGGGCTGTTGAGCAAGATAGAGCGACACTTAAATTGCTTGATCTACAGCTTAATGAAACCACGCGAGAGGTTTATGTCGCAGAAAAACGCATCTCATTAACAGGCGCAGAGTTTAATTTGCTCTCACTACTCACGCGCAATGCAGGTCATGTTGTTAGACGAGAAACACTCGCGGCAGAAGGTTTAGGCACGGCGTTACAAGCTTGTGACCGTCGTATCGAAACGCATATGGCACACATACGCCGTAAATTAGGACGGCTAGAAAATAATGTCGAGCGCATTAAAACAATCCGTGGAGTGGGCTATCAATATGTTGGAATTAAATCAACGTGAGTTTATTTCTTAGAATATTTTTCTCTTTTTGGCTAGTTGCTGCACTATTGGCGGTGAGTTTTTTTGCCTTAGGGCGTTTATCCAGTGATAAAGCGATAGACCAAGCACAGACACGTCTTAAAGCGCAGGCTGAATTAGTGGCGGGAATCTGGCTACAAGGCGGGCATCGTCACACCATGCACTGGCTATTTCAGCAAGATAATAAAAGCCGTCCTCGATTAGTCAATGCCAATGGCATTAGCCCTTTTTCCATGACAGATATGGGAATGAGTCCCGCAGAAATAGGCATGATGCAACACAATATGTCGATGGGGAAAACAGAGCTTAGTTTAAAATATCCTTTAGTATCAGGTATCCAAAATCCAGCATCAGGAAAAATCAGCTTAATAGAAAAACTCCCAACGATAAAACCTGCCTTGTTTCTAGTAGAAAACATCGAAGTCTCCCAATTACGTCATATCCCCTTGAGTTTAGGTTTATTGATTGCTTTTTTGACGATTAATCTGATCAGTTTTTTATTAGCGCGCACACTCACAAAACGCATACAGAAACTGCGTCAAGCCACGCAAAAATTAGCGCAAGGTCATCTAGCATCCAGAGTGGATATAAAGGGAAAAGATGAAGTCTCCGCACTAGCAACTGATTTTAACCGCATGGCAGAACAATTACAGTTGATGCTAAAAAGCCAGCGGCAGTTAGTCAGTGACGTTTCGCATGAATTACGCTCGCCCTTAGCACGTTTGCGTATTGCCTTAGAGCTTGCACAACGTAGTGAAAGTGAAACACCCAAAAAGATGTTCGCACGTATCGAAAAAGAAGCCGATGAACTAGAAAATTTAGTAACCGACCTGCTTTCACTTGCACGTATCGAGTCATCCCAATTTGTGTTGGAAATTAAGCACTTCTGCCTCTGTGAGTTACTACAAAAGATTGTCGAAGATGCCAACTTCGAGGGCAGTAAACAGCATAAAAAGGTGGTGTTACAATCCTGTGATAAAATCCTTATCCATGCCGATCCTGTCCTAATGCACTCGGCGATAGAAAATATCATTAGAAACGCACTGCGCTATACACCCGCAAACTCGGAGGTAACAGTGAGCCTAAAACAGCAGAAAAATAAACTCAGCATAAGCATTAAAGACCAAGGAACAGGCGTACCAGAAGATGCACTACCACGGCTTTTTGAACCTTTCGCCAGAATATCAGAAGCAAGAGAGCGTAAAACAGGCGGCTTTGGCTTAGGTTTAGCGATAACAGGGCGGGTGATAAAGGCACATGGCGGCACAGTTTTTGCAAAAAACAGGCAGGAGGGAGGCTTGAGTGTTTTTATATCTTTGCCTT
>CAZQTJ010000363.1:0-2159 GCA_964596035.1 uncultured Cocleimonas sp.
TTAATCGTTAGGTCTTTTTTCTAGATTTCTTTATCAGATCATAAGCCGCCTGTATTTCTTGCGAGCGATTGGTTGCTTCTTTAATCATATCTTCAGGTAAGCCTTGTCCCATTAATTTATCAGGATGAAACTCTCGAATCAGGCGACGATATGTTTTTTTGATTTCAATATCTGTATCTGTTTTTTTAACGCCTAATGCTTGGTAAGCAGAGCTTAAAGCACTGCGACTAGGCGCTACGCTTCCTTGCTGTCTTGACTGATGATAACTACCCCCAGAAAAATGATCTTGTCCGCGAGTCATGGCTAACAATTGTTGAAAATATGCCTCGCTATAACCTAGTGATTGGGATACATGGCGTAAAAACTCTACTTCTGCTGGATGCAATGTACCATCCGCTACTCCTGTTCCAATTAAGTAGACCATCATCATCTGCTTTAAAGCTGCTGACTGACCACATTCTCGATTGAATTCCTCAAGGATAGGAGTAATTGAAAATTCAGCTTGTGAGCCTAGTTTAAACAGCTTAATCGCTTCTTTACGGTGCTCGGGTGTGAGCTTTAATTGGCGAAAAAAATTTTCAACATGAGCTATTTCCTGCTCGGAAACACGTCCATCTGCTTTGGCAAGTTTTCCCATTAAGGTGAAGGTGGTTTTTAAAAATAAAGCTTGGCGCGTTGCGCGTTGCGCGCGTGTATTACCTAGTCCGTTCGTTCGAGCAATAAAGCCAGCCAAGCCGCCATTTAGTTTCCAGCTAATAAAGCCGCCTATAATGAAGCCTAATATTGCACCCCAAAAACTATCAAATATATAAAAGCCAATGATTGCGGCAATATATTTAATGAAACGCATGTGTTATTTCCTGTGGGGTGGGTTTGGTGGGGGCTGACTTTGTAGCCTATAGATGCTAAGTGATAATACAATTTTTTGAGTAGATAGTTAAACCTTTTCTCATTAGGGTAACTTTACTTCAATAAGCAATTAACCAGTCGGGATTATCCTTTGCTAGCGTAGTGATCGGTCTTCGAGATTGTTTGCTTTTAGCTTGCTGATAAACACGAGAGAACTCTTGCTCATAACGATTAGCAAGACTCATGCTATCAATAATGACAGAATTTTCATCATTTCGAGTTTCTGCATTTTGGGTGAAATTATAAGAACCCGTAACGACATAGCGATGGTCGATAATAATTACTTTATGATGAAGTTTATAGCTATTACCATCGAGTAACACATCGATATTTTGTTTATCCAAGTCATCATATTGAGAATATGACTGTCCTGACTGATTTTTATCAAAAACTCCCTTTACCTCTATACCCTGCTGTTTTAATAAGACAAGTTTGTTGGCTATATCGTTGCTGGTAAATGCAAATGCCATAAAGTGAACAGATTGCTTCGCGGTGGCTAATAGAGGGAGCAGATAGTTAGTCCTGAACTTATCATCAGGAGAGAAATAGACTTTTACGGTGCTATTATTAATAGTAAATACACTATCCGATGTATTCGCTTGTCGGTGAATGCCTTTCCACAGTTGAGAAAATTCTTCACTATAATTTAAGGCAGCAGCAGGGCTATCGAGGCGTAATAGATTTTCATTATGATGATAAGCGCCGTTATAGGTGTAATTCATGGAGCCTGTCCATACTTGTTTATTATCAATGACGGTGAATTTATTGTGCATGAGGGCGCTACGTTTATCCCCCTTAACCGCTATCCCTGCTTTGATTAGCGCCTTAAATTCTTTCCATGCGAAATGGTCTGTGTCGGTATAAACACGCACTGTTACACCTCTTTGATGCGCTTTTATCAGGCTTTGCGTTACATTTTTGAGTGATAGCTCATAAATCGCAACATCAATACTAATACGTGCTTTGTCAATTGCGGCAATCAGTTGTGTTTCAGGCCCTCCTGTCAATGTTTGTGCATTACTGGCATCAGGTTGCGTAAAGAAAACAGTCAGTGCGCCACCTGTGGAGGGGGGTGTACCGCCTGTTTCTTGATAGTTAAAGCCTGTAGAGCTATTACATGCACTGATAAATAAGAGAATAAAGAGTGCGCTGAGATATTTTGTTGTTTTTATCATTATTTTATTTTCAAGGTTAATACCTGAATCCGTGAGGTCAATGCGGATAACAGGGCGTAAGATATTGGTTTAGCA
>CAZQTJ010000364.1:0-2138 GCA_964596035.1 uncultured Cocleimonas sp.
GATGTATAAAGCCAAGGTATATATCATGAGTAATAAATTCTATATTATGGGCTTATTTCTATTGTTAAGCTTAGTCAATTGTAAAAATTCAGTATCAAATACGTCTACAAGCTCAGATAATCCAACTACCTCAGTAACTCCATCTCCTGTCTTTAACGCCAATAATCCAACTGCAGAACCGATAGCTAAAATGCTTATTGAAAAAACAGCAGGTGTGGCGTATCAAAAAGGTGATACCAGTTGCATGGGTTTTCCTCGTATCTGGGTAGATACCGCTCAGGGGATGTGTGTCGGTATGGTCAAGGCGATAGGCTCAAAAGATAAAATATTAAGAAAGCCTCGGGCATTGGTTCAAATACCAAATAGTGACGATTTTATTTTAAGTGATATGGGCGGTTGGTCGCGTCACTTAGGCAAAGTCGTTAAGTTAAAGAAAAATAATCAACAATATGAGATTGTCGATTTAGGGCTGAATAAATTGAGTCTGCCTCATACGGTTGCTGTTGGTCCTCATAATAAAATCTTCATCGGCGAAGATAATCAAATATTCTGGTTTGATCCCGCAGAACAATTTCCTCAAAAGCACGTGGTTGTCAGTGGCTTACCGATTGCTGATGGTAAAAATAAACACCCTGTCACCCTGTTCGTTTTTGATAATGAATTTAATTTAGTGGTAAATATAGGCGCACCTTCGGATCAGTGCATTGAAGATAAGAATCGAGCGTGCCGATTTACTAAAGATCGTGCGGGATTGCGAATTTATAAAAAAACAGCGGATATGAGCTGGTCATCAAATTATACATTTGTAGCAAAAGGCTTGAGAAATTCGATGGCACTGGCGGTGCATAAAAAGTCAGGCACATTACTTCAAGCTGAAAATGCGATGGATTTAAAAGGCGAATATGAACCTTTTGAAGAAATTAATATCATCGAAAAAAACAAACATTATGGTTGGCCTTATTGCTATAACTTTGAGAATAAATCGCCTAAATTCTCAAATTATCGTGGCTTTAAATGCGTCGCAGGAAGCAAAAATAGAGAAGGCACTTATCAAGAGCCATGGGTGTTACTTCCCCCGCATAGCGCGCCGCTTGGCATGATGTATTATCCTGAAGATAAAAATTTATTTCCTCACCTTAAAGGCAAGTTAATCGTTGCCTTTCATGGCTACCGCTCTACGGGACACCGTATCGTCTATTTTGATGTGGATGAAAAAGGTCGTCCAAAGCTTGCAGATAATCATGCTTTTTATTTATCAGATAAAAAAGTCATTAGCCGTGCAAATATTAGCTCGCCTTATCAAAAAAATGTTTATCAACATTATCTACACAATATTCCTAGATTTTCACAGCAAAAAGAATTACTTAAAGGTTGGTTTCAATACGCTCCTTTTCGTCCGTTAGGTTCGCCTGTTGCAATGACGGTCGCGAACAATGGCGCAATATGGTTTGTGGATGATACGGGCTATCAATCAAAGGAAAAGGGTATTTTTATACTAGGAAAATTCGAGGGTGCGCCAAGAAAGCTTACCGATGTGATAGAAGATAAGAACGCAATATCATATGACTTAGCGAGCTTCTCTAAAGAAATTATTGAATCTTCAACAATAATAACAAATCACTTTATTGAGCTTAGGAAAAACTATTTATCAAAATACTGTTCAGGTTGCCATGGCACCGCATGGAATAATGGGAATAGAAATAACCGCAGTCAGATTATCAAAGATTTTAACACCCTTGTCTTTAGCTCAGGATTCGTAAAGGCGGGGAATTCATCGCAAAGTCACTCGGTAATGGCAGTAAAAAGTGATGTCAGGCCGATGCCATTAGACCCAACACTGCACCCTGCAGCACTGCGTAACATTGCTTTACTAGCATCATTTATTGATAAAGACCTCGCACAAATCAAAAGAGTAGCAGTAAATGCTTTAAGCGTAAGAAAAGCACCAAAAGGAGAAAAGTGTGGTGTTTCTGTAGTAAAAAACATGCCGTTTTATATTAAAAAGACGCAACAAATAGGCACGGTTAATTGGGGGCAAATTGTTGTGCCTAGTGAGGTGAAGCAAAACCTACTCAATAAATGTGGGCAAAAAGAATTTTGGATTGCCATATCAGGACGGTATAGCAAAAGTTTTTAAT
>CAZQTJ010000365.1:0-2133 GCA_964596035.1 uncultured Cocleimonas sp.
CTATTTAAAAGCCTGTATTTTTCAGGTGAATTTAGCTGTAGATTCTTCATTTATGGTCTAAGATTGGAGCGAAAATAATTTGTAATTAATATTCTGTTCGAAGGTATGTCTCATGATTGAAAAACCCACCTTGTTTTTTCTCCTCGGTCCAGCAGGGGTAGGTAAAGATACCTTGTTAAATAAGCTTAAAAAGAAGCAATACTCAATAAAACAGCCTTTGGTGGCACATCGGTATCTTACGCACGCGGTTAAAGAAAATGATGAAAATCATATTGAAATGAGTGAGCTTGATTTTAACCGTCGTAAAGAGGCAGGTTTATTTCTCTTTGATTGGGAGCATCAAAATAGTTCTTATGCGGTAGGTAAAGAAGTGTTGCAGTGGTTAGATGCAGGTGAGCATGTCATTGTAAATGGCTCTCGGCGTTACCTTTCGACAGCACAAAAAATAGTGCCTGACCTTGTACCCCTTTGGATGACTATCTCAGAAAAAGTATTAAGAAAGCGTTTAATCATACGCGCGCGCGAAACAAAAAAAGAGCGCGAAAAGCGCTTGGAAGAGAATGATGAGTTGGCGCGTTTAAAGTCGGATAAATGCGTATCCATTACGAATGATGCCAGTATGAAAAAAACCATTCGACAGATACTTGCTTTGATTGAAGAGTCTTAAATCTATGTTGCCTCTATTTTAATTAATATTTTTTGCAAGCGAACAATAAAATCATCCATAGCAGGTAAGTCTAAACTAGACTCACGTTGTTGCTTGCCCCAAACGCACTCAGGAAAGTAGCTGTCTTCTTTGAAGCGTGCCATGATATGCCAATGAACCTGTGGTAGGTAATTAGCAAAAGAAGCGATGTTAATTTTCTCTGGCTGAAAGTAGTCAAGCATCTCCCGCTCAATAATATATAGTACTCCAACAACATTGGTTTGATGGATTCAGAGCAATCCAAAGTGTTCAAGACAAGGCAAGGGTCGCAGGTAATGGTCATTCCCTTACCAAGACCCTTAACGCAGTATTGGACGCTTTGGGTTGCTCCCTTCGGGCGAGCCAGAAAGCGGTCATCCACGTTGTTGCACTTCTTGTGAAGGGAGCAACCATTTCCTTCAAAGTGCGCCTAGTGGCTAACCGCTTTCTGACTCGCTGAATCCATTAAATCAATATTGTTGGAGTACTAGTAGTTGCCACATGTGCTGGCGAACTACTGGCTTGCACTGACTAAACTCTTTTTGAGGGTCATTGGTGAATATTTTTAGCCACGGTATTTCATTTTCTTCGATTTCAATGCGGATTAGATTGTTTTCGTAGATCACTTTTTTTGCTGTTGTCATATTTTTCTCTTGATTTTTATAGTGCGAGCGTCAATTCTAATGACTATGGGTCGACTACTACTGTTTATTTTATTTATCATTAGCGTTATTGCTACTGTTTATTTTCTACGTGTGCTTTGGAGAAAGTTTAGGCGGATGCTCAGTGATGTGGTGGAAAAAGGCTCTGATATAGCGACTCAGCAACAAGAAAAGTGGAAGCAGCGTGAACAGCGTAAAAAGCTACCCCGCGAAATCCAAGCGTTAATCTTGCAATATGAGCAGTTATTAGAATTAAATGATGATTTGTCAGACTCTTGGCAAGAAGCTTTGCAACCTATCTATCACTCCTTAAGTGATATTGTTCATATATTAAGTGCATCACCCAAAAAAATAAATAAGGTGCGTCATTTATTTAATACTAGCTTACCTGCCTTTGATAAATTTGTGGTCACGCTAAAAGAAAATCAAAAATTTATGAATAATGCTGAAACGCAAAAAGCAAAAGACAATATAGCGGTAATTAGCAAAGATTTTCAACAGCATGAGCAGGTTTTACATCGATCACGTCGCTTTGATTTTGATGTTTTAATGGATGTCATAAAGATTCGTTTAAAGCGTGACTGAAAATCAATGTGTTTGGTGCTTGTTTCAATACACTTTTTATCGCATAATCCTCCGCGCTGTCATTAATTCAGAGCATTAGTTTCTGGACTCTATGGTGATCTGCATTGGTTCTCTCGCAGCGATAAACTACGAACCCCGCCAGGCCCGGAAGGGAGCAACGGTAGTAGTGGACTCGGGTGCCGAGATGTAGCTGATGTAGAT
>CAZQTJ010000366.1:0-2118 GCA_964596035.1 uncultured Cocleimonas sp.
CGTCGATAGGCTATCCAGCTTGGTAATAGGCTAAATAGCACCGCAAATAAAACCAGTAAAGCCAGTATGACGGCATCCATTAAACTGGGTATCCATACATGCAGATAAAATCCATAGTGCGATAAAACCCAAGGGCTGGCAATGATAACACCCGCAAAGACAATCAACATTCCAAGTAGCCCGCCTAGAAAAGACAAGATAAAGGCTTCGACCACAAACAGTAAGAAAATCTGTGAAGGATGCGCTCCTGTTGCTCTTAAAATAGCCATTTCACGACGACGTTCATTGAGGGTAGAGATAATACTGGTAAGCATTCCGAGCAAACCTGCGATGACGACAAAGAGTGTGATAATGCGTAATACTTTTTCAAAAGCGCCTAATGTATGCCATAAGTCCGCCAATGCCACACCAGGTAAGATGGCGAGTAAGGCTTCGTGCGGATATTGATTAATCTTACGTTGTACTTTAAAGCTGGTGATACGGTTTTTCATGCCGACTAAAAAGGCGGTAATCACTTTGGGCGTTAAATCCATTTTTGCTGCTTTTTCAGCGCTTATTTTAATCCCTGTTGGCGCACCTGAACGCCAATCAATATGAATCGCTTCTATCCCTTCCAGTGTGACCAGTACGGTCTGATCTACGGGTGTGCCTGTTGGCTTTAATATTCCTGTTACGGTAAAGGGCTTGTCTTTGTGCAATGAAAAACTGGTTGCGCCACCGCCATGAGCAACAACGATTTTATCCCCCACTTTATAGCCTAATGTCGCCGCAACATTGGCACCTAAGACCGTATCATAAACCCCTGTAAAGGGTTTTCCTTGTGAAAAGCCCAGCGCCTGTTTCTCCCCATATTGGTAATGGATAAAGAAGTCTTGATTTGTTCCCAGCACTCTAAACCCTTTGTGGGAATCTCCCAGTGACAGCGGTACTGTCCATTTTATGTATTTGTTCTTCGAGATTTTCTGATAGGAATCCCAACCGATATTATTGGTGGCATTGCCTAGATGAAAAACACTGTAGAGTAATAATTGAATCGGTCCACTACGCGCACCGACGACTAAATCAGTACCTGACACGGTATTTAAAAAACTGGCTTTGGTCTCTTTCTTTAAATATTCGACACCGATAAGCAATGCCACGCTAATGGCGATGGAAACAACCGTGAGGATTAAATTAATGCGACGATTCCAAAGGCTCTTCCATGTTAGTTTAAGTAAAATCATGCGTTTTCTCCCGCACGGTTAATCTCGGCAAGTTCGATAATTTTGGGGAAATGTCCGCTAATGGCAGGGTCGTGACTAACAAAGAGTATGGTGCTATTTTGTGCGTCGGCTTCTTCAAACAACAAGTGTAAGAAATCATCTCGTTTACTGCTATCTAATGCCGAGGTTGGCTCATCGGCAATAATAATTTCAGGTTGACCGATTAATGCTCTTGCTGCTGCAACTCGTTGTTGCTGTCCTACGCTTAACTCGCTAACCGCACGATGACACAAGGCATCATCTAATCCTAAATGGTTTAATAATCGCATCGCGGTTTGTTTTTGGTCGCCTGCCTTTTCGGCACGTAAGGCAGAAAATTGGCAGGGTAGCGTGACATTATCGACCACGGATAAATAGGGTAATAAATTAAATTGTTGAAAAATAATCCCCATATGATCCGCCCTAAAACGGTCTCGTTTAGCGGGTTTTAGTTGCTGTAAATTTTGCCCTAAAACTTTAAGATCACCTTCGCTAGGGTTTAAAATTCCCGCTAACAAATTCAGCAATGTCGTCTTGCCACTGCCACTTTCACCGCGTAACAAAACGTGCTCGCCTTGGATAAGCGTCATCTGTTGTATTGATAGCGTATCGTGCGCCTGACCTTTCCAACGAAAACGTAGTTCGTCGATATGAATAACCTTCATTTTGTTTATTCGCCAATCTCGTTAAACTTAATGGTGGTATCTTCCTTTATAAGACGTGATGATGCGCCAGCGGAGGTAAGCCACTCGACTTTTAGCTGTTTAAAGCCTGACGAGAAAAGGGTGAAAAAATGAGGGCTTATTTCACTAAGATGCTTGCCTGATTGACAGGTATAGACCCAGCTTACATCGACATCATTATGAGCATGATGATG
>CAZQTJ010000367.1:0-2109 GCA_964596035.1 uncultured Cocleimonas sp.
CCTACGATTTTTATTAATTCTATAACTCAGATCAGAGTAAATTTAGAATGAATGTTCATTGTTGTCAATTGATGTTTTTCTCATAATTGATTAGTCTATGCCAATGCCCTATCTAAAACGCGCCATACTATGCCCTGAACCTATTGATTGTAAAATCCTTACCGCTGCCCTAGACCTATTTGTTAGCAAGGGTTATCACAATGTTTCTGTGCATGAGATACAAAAGCAAGCCGATGTCAGTATTGGCTCTATTTATAATCATTTTGGAGGGAAAGAAGGCATCGCGTCTGCGCTTTATGAGCATCTTTTGAATGAAATGAATGAATTAGTTGATGATGTCATCAGTGAAATAGCGTCACCTTCTGATCAATGTAAAGAAATTATCCGACAGTTATTTGTTTATACCGACTCACAACGAAATATCATCGCATTTATTTTTCACAGCAAACATACGGATTTTTTGAACGGCGTTCCGCTTATTTGCAATGCATCTCCTTTTGTAAAAATACGTGAGATTATTCAAAAAGGGATTGAAATAGGGGAGTTTTTAGAAGTCGATTCGTGGGTAGCGACATCGGGGTTGTTTGGTGGTGCAATCCGCATGATTCAGCTTAGGTTAGATGGTTTAATTGAAGAGCCGTTAATTCACTCGTATGAGGAGATTGTTCGTATTGCTTGGTCGGGCTTAGAAAAATAAAATATTTGCGCCAATTTCACCTACTTAAAGGTTACATCAATCCGCTTTAACCACTGGTGTTTTTTTCAACCCAACGATGCGAGCCATCGCTTAAGGTTTCTTTTTTCCAAAAAGGCACGGTGCTTTTCAACTCTTCCATAATAAAGCGACACGAATCAAAAGCGGCGGCGCGATGGGCTGACCATGTGGCGACTAAAACAATGGAGTCACTAGGTTGTATTTCTCCGACGCGATGAATGACGAGGGTATGTAATATCGCCCACTGAGCTTCGGCTTTTTTAACCACCGCTTCAAGTGCGCGTTCGGTCATTTTCGGATAATGCTCTAGCACCATCGCGGTTACATCGTCGCCTTCGTTAACGTCTCGCATTGTGCCAATAAAGCTGGCGGTTGCACCTGCCTTATTTTGATTAACAAGGGGCTGTGCTTGAAAGTCTGCTAGTGCTTTTAAGGGATCAAACGGCGTGTTGTGTATTTGGATTAGGTTCATTTATTTTTCTAAAAAACGCGGCATAATTTCAACCAGATTACAGGGCTTGTGATTAATATCTAACTGTTGCGAGATAATCTTTTTCCAGCCATCTTTGCAAGCACCAGGCGAGCCTGGCAGGGTAAATAGAACCGTGCCATTTGCTATACCTGCGACGGCTCTGGATTGAATCGTCGATGTGCCAATGAGGTCATAAGACAGCATTCTAAACACTTCACCAAAGCCTGTTATTTCTTTGTCGTACAGGGCTTTAAATGCTTCTGGGCTAATGTCTCTACCTGTTAATCCTGTACCGCCTGTGCTAATCACGGCTTGTATTTTATCATCGGCAATCCATTGCGATACCACGGCTCTTATTTGGTAAATATCATCACGCACAATTTGCTTATCCGCCAGTTTATGTCCTGCTTGAGTGAGGTATTTAACCAGTAGATTGCCCGACTTATCATCCGCCTCTGTGCGTGAGTCAGACACCGTTAATATGGCGATGTTGATCGGTGTGGATACCTTCGCGTTTTTATCTTGAGACATAGATTAGCCTCCTGTGACGGGTGGGAAAAAAGCCACTTCATCATTAGCTTGAACCCACGTATCGGGATAGACATATTCGTGATTCACCGCGATTAATAAATTATCAGGAAGCTTTGACCTACCCGTTGCTTGCATCCAAATATCCGTTACAGTTTGAGGCGTGCTAATTTCAAGGTGGTCTTCACTTCGTCCAATATCTTCTTTTAGACTGGCAAAATAAATTACTTTTATGGTCATCTGCTGACTTATTCCTTAGTGGATTAATTGGAACCGTAATTTTCGATTATTTTTGATTATAAAGCAGTATTAGGGTCTTCTGCCATATCTATCACACGACAGTCGCTACACATTTTTAAGCGATTGGTGGCGCGCTCATCAGCAAACATATAAT
>CAZQTJ010000368.1:0-2104 GCA_964596035.1 uncultured Cocleimonas sp.
CCCGCTTCTGGCATGGCATTGTAGATGCTCGCTCGCATTCCTCCGACTGAGCTATGACCTTTTAAGGTGAGCAATCCTCGGTCTGCTGCTTGCGCTATAAAATCACTATCTAAATCGGAATTGCCTAAGGTAAAGGGGATGTTCATCCACGAACGACACTTCAAATTCACAGCGTTTTTATAAAAATCAGAGGCATCTATTGCAGCATAAAGCTTGTCTGATTTGCGCTTGTTAATCTCCGCCATCGCCTCAATACCCCCGTTCTTTTTCAACCATTTAAACACTAGACCTGCGAGATACCAGCTATAGGTTGCTGGCGTATTGTACATAGAACCAGACTTAGCGTGTATCGCATAATCCATCATGGTGGGTGTGCCCTCTATTGTTTCGCCGATTAAATCATCACGCACAATCACAATGGTCAAACCTGCGGGGCCAATATTTTTTTGCGCACTTGCATAAATCAACGCAAATTTAGATACATCAATCGGGCGTGATAGAAGAGTAGACGACATATCAGCAACTAATGGCACATCACCAGTGTCTGGAATAAAATCAAACTCCACACCTGCGATGGTTTCATTGGGCGTGTAATGTACATAGGCGGCATCTTCATTCAGATTCCAAGATTTAACATCAGGAATTGACATAAAGTTACTGTTTTCGCCTGTTGCTACTACATTCACATCACAATATTTTTCTGCTTCTGCGATAGCTTTTTTCGACCATGTGCCTGTATTTACGTAATCAGCTGTGCTTTTACCACGCAGTAAATTCATCGGGATGGCTGAGAACTGACTACTTCCACCACCTTGTAAAAATAGCACTTTATAATTATCAGGAATTGCCATTAACTCACGCAGATCAGCTTCAGCCTCCGTTGCAATCGAGATAAATTCTTTGCCACGATGACTCATTTCCATCACCGACATGCCGCTATCATTCCAATCTAACATTTCGCTACTTGCCTGTTCTAATACCGCTTGTGGGATCATTGCGGGACCCGCACTAAAATTATATTTGCGACTCATTATTACTCCTCGGTTACTGTTATTTTTTCATTTTCACTAGCTGAAGTATTCACATAGGTGATGGGTGTAGCCAATGAGATATTATGTTCGATTGATGTTGTATAGACTATTTTCAGTATTTTTTGCCGTGTAGAAATTAAAGCATCTATATCTTTTGTATAGTAATAAAGTGACCATTGCACCGCATGATCTCCCGTATCATCTATCGCTAACTCCATTTCATATTGGTGCTCAAAAGGTATATCTGCATCCTCTTTTGCTTTTTCATAGGCAGATACAAACATCTTCTCAACACTGGCAAGCTTACTATCGTAACCTATTTTAAAACTTATTTTTTCTCGAAGCCCTCTTGCAGAGGCAAATTTTGATAAATTATGGATAGTTAGATCACGCAAGCGAGAATTTCTAATCATAATGCGGTGATTATTGACTTGATTTAAAATCACGGTATGAAACATTTTTGTACGGTAAACCACGCCAATAATGGGATTGTCAGCGGCATCTTGTAACTCGATAACATCACCTTCTGACAACATATCGCTGTTTAAAATAATAATGCCATGAAAAATATCCGGCGCCCAAATAGAGGAAGTTAAAGCTAGAAAAACACCGATAAAACCGATAACGCCCCCTGCTTCAAGCAAGGAATTTAAGCCTAAAAAATGAATCGTGCTAATCAGTGCAATAACGGCAATAAAAATACTGCTAAAAACGCTCAAAAGGCGTGTTTGATGGGTTGGGGCTTGTCGTTCTTTGCCTTCGACTTTACGGATTTTCCCGTACTGACGTAAAATCAACAGATGCATTAAGTGCATCAATAAATAAGCAAGATAAATAATTGCCAGCACAGAAACCAGCTTAATACCTAATGCTTGATCCTCTTTGCTTTGATAAAAAAGGTAGTAACCATACACCACGATAATCAGCAAATTTAATGCTCGAAATATCATGACGGTGCGGGTAAAGGTGGGAACTTTAGAAGGGGCAGGATAAACCAGTTTTAGAATCTGTGGGGCGAATACCAGCAGCAGGGTATTGACGGTCAATAAAATATAAGCGACTGAATCTAGTTG
>CAZQTJ010000369.1:0-2090 GCA_964596035.1 uncultured Cocleimonas sp.
AATGGCGCAGGTTTATTATCTGAGTTACCTGTCATTCCTTTAAATCAGCCCCAACGAGAAACTTTTAATTTCCCGCCTCGTTTTCTCTCCATCAGAGTAGTTGAAGCACTATAGCGTGTTTTAACGACGTAGCTAGGTTCTGATGAGTAGGTTACTTCGGATTGGGTAATGTTTTCATCGGCATCAAAGTCAACAACGACTTCTTCGGAATATTGATTCAAAATATTCAGGCTATTAACAATGGTTGAAGCTAAGCTATCGCGCACATCATCATAGGAGCCAACGGCTAACGTGAGTTGGCGTACCTTATTCGCGCTGTCTTTTTTGATTTTTACAACGGTAATGGTGTGGTCGTACCTACCATCACCTGTGTGGTCGATAAATATGATACGACCTGCTTTTAATTTATGCAGAGGGACTTCTGCTTTTCTTAAATTTCCATGATTGCTTTGTGAGTTTCTCCATGGACTAATAACGGTGGCTGCGCGAGATATTTGATGTGCTGATACGCGTGGGTATTTCATATTTACGCCGTAAATCATGCTATGTTCGGGGTCGAGTTTTTGGATGTTTTTAAGTGCTTCGTAGCCAGGGCGGTTTACACGTATTCTGCTTTTAAAAAACAACTCTGCAACACGTCTAAACAAACCTTTAGGGTCATTACGAGTGGCAACCATCCAACGGCGTGAGGCGATAGAACCTTGGGGTGACCGAGGTAAGGGGAGTTTAATAAAGGTTTCTTCTTCGAGCTGCTTTCTAAATTGATCCATAAAAAAGAGTGCTAAGGCTTTGCAGTCTGATTCAATACGATTTTCTTTCATTACTTCCCAATAATTTTGTACAAATACACCATAGGCTTCTTGTATATCAGGGCTATCCCACGAGACATTTTCACCACGAATATCGACAATAATTTTAGGCAAGCCGAGTTGCTGAAAGTTAGATAAAAAGGACATAGGGTCTTGTCCTGATTTAATCACTGGAGGGCGTAAATCTAGTTTTGAAACTTCGTTATCTAGCGCGGTTAAGGTATCCTCTTTAACGCTTCCTGTCGTTGAAAGAGCAGGCATGACTCGTTGGAATGACTCAACAGCGGCAACGGTTTTTCCTCCAAAGTCGCCATCACAGACATAATCTAAATGCCCTAAACGACCGAGAGCATATTGAATAGCGACAACTTTACTTCCCCGTGCGCCTCGTTTTATTTCACCACTAAAATGATTAGTAAAGGCATTACGAATAGCGGCATCCTCAAATACATTGGAAGTGCCAGTGCCAGTGCCGCCAGTAGCCGTATCTTTAGCAATGCTGCGTAATGCTTTAATAAGTAGTCCAGGCTTAGTTGGATTTTGTGAGCTACCTAAATTTAACGATAGTGCATTTCCATTACGATCAAAATAATCTACGGCTTTAAATAGCCTTTTAAATTCATCAACACTAGAAATTGTGCCATTGCGATTAGTATCGGCATTGCTCAAATTAAGACCTTGAAGTTGAGCATTATTACTCGCCTGAGCGATACTAATACTCTTGCCTGACATCTCACGAAGAAAGTCATCGCGCGTTAAGGTTATACTCACATCACTAGAGTTATTTTTCTCCTCTGCCGTATCACGAATAGCCGCAATTAATTTTCCTGCGGTAGTGGGGTTGCTTGATGTTCCAAGCTCTACCGAACGATAAGTGCCATTATGATCAAAATAATCGATTGCTTTAAATAGGGCTTTCATTTCAACTAGGCTATCAAGCACACCATCACGGTTACTATCAATGCGGTTTAGATTAAGCCTACTTAGGCGAGGGTCGTTATTAGCAAGTGCCAGAGATATTGTTTTTGTAGACATTTCATTGAGAAATGCGGTGCGGCTTAGGGTGGTCATCCTTGAACTTCCTGTTTGATAAGCAAAAAAAGGGGGGGGGTATTATGTGGATCGTAACTTCTCTTATTTATAGTCTATATTTGATAGTTTGTTAAACAAAATGATGGGTTTATGTGTTTTTCAGGTGGGTTTTTATAAACTATAGGCAATATCATGCTCTATTGGAGGAGTTATTGGTTTGATAATACCTGAATCCGTGAGGTCAATGCG
>CAZQTJ010000370.1:0-2081 GCA_964596035.1 uncultured Cocleimonas sp.
TATGCTAAAAACAAAACTTGCCTGCGCCCTCCTTCTCATATCAACACAAACTGCTTACGCGGATTGGACAGACTCTCTCGGTGATGCTTGGAAGAGTACCAAAGAAATTAGCAATGGTGCGTATGAACGTAGTAAAGAATACAGCAACACCGTATTGGATAAGTCCAAAGATTACTATGATGACATCACTACTACCGATACGATCAGCCTAAGAGATCTTACACCGCAAGTTATCGCAGAAGAAAAAAAACAGCATATTCGCACCGTTTGGAGCGAGGTATTGGGCGACCTTGATACCGCCTTGGCGTTAAATACAAAAATAGATAGTGCGCCTGATTCACGCTTTTTTGGTGATGATAAAAAATCACTTAACGCAGATCAGCTTGATATTTTCAAAACCATTGAGTCTTTATTATCTAGCCCTGCTATTTCAAAAAATCGTGATGTGATTGATGCTTTAAAACAACGAATCGAAGATAAAAAAGACATTATCGCGGGCTATATGGAAAAGCGTATTGTCGCTGACAATAAAGATAGGGCAAGCTATGACGATAAAATTGCTACGCTCAATGACGATATTAGCGAGTTGTCACGACGTATTAACGATGAAAAAGACAAGTTACAAAAACGCTTTCAAGCGTCTGGCTTACTACTTAGCAACGATCAGGTAGATATTTTACTCTCACGCGTCGATGCTGACGATATTATCAAAATGTCATTGGTTTATGATGTCTTAGCCGATATTACTCAGCAATTAATGGGACTAACGAAAGAGTCAAACGAGAATATACACCAAGCGCGTAAATACTATGGTATGCATGTGGTACTACTAAAATTAGTTATCAATATGCAGGATAACTACGTGAAGAAATTGGATGAAGTGTATCTACCAAAAATAGCCACTATTCGTGAAGAAACCAGTCGTATTCAGCAAGAATCAACCGAGTTATTGTCTAACGAAACAAAAAAAAATCGCCAACAGATTTTACGCAAGAACATTGAAGCACAGAAATTAACCATTAAAGTGGCTAAGCTCTATGCCGAGCAACTCAATCAACAAAAAGCCAAGGTTGAAAAAGCACGTGACTTAATTATATCGGACTATAAAGTGGCTAAAAACACCTACGATACGGTAAAAATTAGCGCCGATTTAATTCGACTCATGCGGACTAATCGCGCCTCATTTAACGCGCTGATGAATATTCAAATTCCCAATATTGTTCCTTTTGAGAACATTGCAATGCAGAAAAAATTTGAAGAAATGTCTTCGATGATTAAATAATATTTAGAACTTGACGCAGAATTGTTGTACCCAAGAGTATAAAAACCACCCTACACTAAAAAACGCTCAAACAAGTCCTCTACACAGTTGATCAACTTTCTTTAGCAACGTTGGTAGTCGATTTTTTCCATGCATCTTTAATATTAGCCGCTTAGATGCTTGCAAAGAAATACCGACTGAAGTGATATAAAGTGGGTTTTGACTTTTACCCCTTAGTATCTGGCAACTTTCAGGCGTGCCAATAAAGGCTTTTTTAGCCACTCCTATAATGGGTGTGGACTGCCCTATCGTCTTGTAAAGATGCATTCCCAAACCGTCTTTTTCTTCTTCTCCTAACGTGACATAACCGTCTATTACAATTGCATCGAGTGGTATATCAATATCTTCAAGTAGCGCAAGAATACAGGGTAATTCTCGTTTGTAGAAAGCACCTGCTTGATAGGGTTTTATCTTATCGATATTTTTTAATATGACATTTTCGATAATATCCGATTGCCAATCAGTAAAAAGCAAGCCTGCTGCAAGCGCTGTGGTCTCTGCATATTGTACGTCGGTGGCTAATATCATTTTGTCATCCTTAAGAAAGAAAGTTGACTATCAACTTAAAGCGGAGCGCTATCTTGTAGTCTACCAGTCGTAATATTGCCATAAAGAAAACTATTTCGCGGTGGGGGCAGTATTAAAATCAATCACAGATGGTTTAGCAATGGCTGCCTCATTTTCAATACTAACGTTAGGTTTCACGCTGTAACCCATTATCTCTGATAAAATATTCCCTGGGAATTTTCGTAACATCAAA
>CAZQTJ010000371.1:0-2076 GCA_964596035.1 uncultured Cocleimonas sp.
TTGGAAAAATTTTAGGCTTGATAATGGCGTATTAGGAATGAAAGCTTTAGCTTTTCTGTCGGTAAAGGCTTTTTTGTATGGGCGGAAAAGCTGAAGCTTTCACTCCTGTCTGTAGATTATGAGAAGTTACATTGTTCGCTTGTTAAATCCTCAGTCCTTAATTATCGTAAGAAAAATCAACATTCATGACTGAGCCTACATGAACTTTACTTTGAAGAATTAAAAAAGCATTTTTCAAACTTTCTGGGTCATCCATCACGCCTGAAATAGATACCCCGCCTAATACCAAAGCAACGGTAGTGACTGCCGCTAACGTCGGGTTTGATATTGCTTCATTCATTTTAGAGAGCGAATATTTACTTTTTATTATTGAGCTCATGGCTAACTCCTATCCAGAAATTAAGAATCATTATTTTTATTAATAGGGTATAAAAATAATCATCTCTCTTACCATTCACAAGCTCTTTAGGTTAAACGGTCAGGATATGCATACCACTTGTCTATCTTGTTGCTATTGCTTTATTTTTACTCAAAATCACTTCTTTACTCTCTAGTTAGCTTTAGGGTTTATACTCTGTCAAATGAAAATTGGACAATTAGCTAAACAGACCGAATTACCGATAGAAACCTTACGCTTTTGGGAGCAACAAGGTTTGTTATCGCCTAATACTAATCCACACAATGGGTATCGAGATTACTCTGAAAAAGATAAGCAACAGGTGGTCTTTATTCAAAGCGCCAAGGCGGTTGGCTTTTCACTAAAAGAAATCCACGGACTACTTGCTGTACGTGTCGATGCCGAAAATTACAGTTGCCATGATGTGAAATCCATTGCCTTGAAAAAGCTATCACTGATCGAGCTTAAAATTAATGAACTGCAAAAAATGCACAGAGCATTAAAGTCAGTTACCGATATTTGTTGTGGCGGTGAAGAGCCTGCAACGGAATGCACGATTTTAAATAGTTTAGATAAAATGGAGAGTAGTGATGAATATCAGCCTATTTTTTGAAAACTTCCTTAAATTATCGCTCGATGCTGCACCTTGGTTGGTTTTAGGTCTGGTGATAGGCGGGTTAATCAACGCTATTATTCCAACCGCATGGCTTGAAAAACATCTTAAAGGAGAAGGTTTTTTTCCTGTGGTTAAAGCCGCTTTATTGGGTGCGCCATTGCCATTATGCTCTTGTGGAGTATTGCCTGCGGCATTGGGTTTACGTAAAGCAGGTGCCTCGAAGTCGGCAACCACCTCTTTTTTGATTTCTACTCCCGAAACAGGGGTTGATTCAGTCATGATTACTTATGCTTTACTCGGTCCTTTGCTCGCCATTACTCGCCCTGTTGCGGCTATTATGTCTGCCATTACAGCGGGGTTATTAGTTGGTAAAAGTGAACAAATAAAAACGAAAACAAGTGATAGTGGTTGCTCTCAAGCACCAGTAAAGGCTAGTTGTTGCTCTACATCAACAGAAACCACGCATCAAGAATCAAATTGCTGCTCAACAAGTTCTGCCAGTACAGAGACAAGTTCATGTTGTAGCTCGGCGTCAGAAAACGTGAAAAAAGCGACGCTATTTAATGGCATAAAATATGCTTTTAGTGACCTTTTAGCGGGTATTATTTTCTGGTTATTTATTGGTGTTTTATTCTCTGCCGCTGTTCAAACATGGGTTCCCTATGATTTCTTGACCGCATGGGGAAGTGGGCTGCCAGCCATGCTAGTGATGATTGCTATTAGTATCCCCATGTACGTTTGCGCCACCGCTTCAACGCCCTTAGCAGCGGGGTTAATGATGGGAGGACTTTCGCCAGGTACAACTTTAGTCTTTTTACTCGCAGGTCCCGCCAGTAATATTGGCTCATTAGGTGTGATAAAAAAAGAGCTAGGTAAGCGTGCTTTAATGGCTTATTTAACAGGCGTGACGGTGGTTGCGATTCTTTCAGGGTTACTTTTAGATTGGTATATTGGGAGTAATAATATCAATATTCAAGCACAGATTAGTGCGAGTGAAGAGATGCTACCAGCATGGGTGTCTTGGCTTAGTTTGATCATTATTCTTGTGGCTAGTGGGCGATTG
>CAZQTJ010000372.1:0-2062 GCA_964596035.1 uncultured Cocleimonas sp.
TACGTAGCATTCCTATTGTTGATAAATACAATAAAATTCAAGGTATTGTAACCATAGCTGATTTTTTAAATCAGGTTAAAATTCCGACAGACGAGCCACTTAAAGTGCGTTTTGAAAAATTCTTAAAACGCTCCACGGGAACCGAAACCGATAAACTTGAGTATGCAGGGCATATAATGAACAGTCAGGTTATCACCGTACACCCTGACCAGCATATTTTGGATTTATTTCCTATTTTTTATGAACATGGTGTGCATCATTTACCTGTTGTAGATCATGACAATAAGTTACTTGGCATGACAACACCTAAAAACTTATTGATTGCCTTACATGCGGACTTAAAAACATGACAATATCTAGTGATATTCCTTTAACTGATGACAATTTCAGCCTCAACTCCGACCCTGAAATGCTTATAAAGCTAGCAAGCTATAAGATGCCTTTTGGAAAATATAAAGGGTCGCTATTAGTCGATTTACCTGAACCTTATGTTATATGGCTTGCTAACAAAGGCTTTCCTACAGGTGAGCTAGGCATGTTATTAGGCATTGTACACACTATCAAAGTAAATGGTTTAGAGTATTTATTTCACGAAAATAAGTAATGACTACATTATCAACGCTTAAAAACTTGCTCTAAAGAAACGGGAGCCATCAAACATAGCTTCTTTTTTATGATGTTATGCAGAGCATTCCATGCAGCAAGGGCAGGATTTTGACTTTTTGATAGTTGAAATTTCAAACCATCAGGATTATTTACGCATAATAAAGCTTCGATAAGCTCACTTAACGATGCAAAACGATTCGCAGAGTGAAATGAGAGTCCTTGCCGAAATATAGCCCACTGACTATCATTCATTGCTTCAAGACGTGTTGCTCGACATTTTCGGATAAGTGCCTGAACACTATTGTCACCATCATAGGGATGACTATCATAAATGAGCTGATAAGCGAGCAATGATAGATTAAACACATTATCTTGGATTGCTACTTCACGCCCAAAACAAATTTCGGGGCTTGCTGTTATTGCCTCATCGTTAGGTACTGCTCGAAAAGGGATGATCTCTGATTTTAGTAACTCATGCTTTGCTGCAACAATGGCACTATCTAATAAATATAAATACCCTTCTTTACTGATGTAAATCGAGTCAATTTCTATTCTTCCATGTTGCATATCAACAAGGGCTAATTGCTCAATCATATCCTTCAATTTAATCAATAAAAAAGCAACTTGTTGATAATCCATTGTCTCTGCTTTTCTTTTGAGATAGACCCTTAGCATCTCACCTTGAGGAAGGTCATAAACTAAAACTTTGTTATCATCATTCTCAAGTAAGTTTACCGTTGCCAAGAAGTCAATGGTGTTTTGCCTTTGTAGATACTCTTTTAAAATATTGATACTTTCTACACTATGAAAATATTCTGGTAGTTGTTTAATATAAACATAAGACGTGAGTGTGCCATACTGTTCAAGCAGTTTACTGTCCGTACTACACGATATATCACCCGTTACGGTTTCACATACCCGTTCGCCAAAATCAAAACCCTGCTGATTTTTTGCTAACTTAGCGGTATCAGCAGACACTAAAGGCATCATGAGAAGTCACCATAAACAAAGTTTAAACACTTTATTTTTTCAAACTGTATTACTAACACTTTGCAACCCCTTCCATTAATCTTAATATCATTAAAAAATAGTTGACCTACGAATAATTAGCGATTGTAAGCAGATAAGCCGATTATCTTTGTCGATAAGTGAATTCTTTCTCTCCAATAAAAACAACTATTCTTGTCGTTCATTTTGAATTAAATGAAGTGCTGAAGTAAACTGCACCCTACTTTCAAACAAGCCACCAAAGGATTTCAATGAAAACTTATTTATGTCTCGTCTGCGGTTTAATTTATGAAGAAGAAAAAGGCTGGCCTGAAGATGGCATCGAGCCTGGTACAAAATGGGAAGATGTTCCTAGTGACTGGGTTTGTCCTGACTGTAATGTAGGGAAGGATGAATTTGAAATGATGGAAATTTAAAAAAATCGGTGATGGGTCGAAGAGGTAATTTA
>CAZQTJ010000373.1:0-2043 GCA_964596035.1 uncultured Cocleimonas sp.
TTGGTGAGAAAGATTTTCAGCAACTAATGCTTATTCGAAAAATGGTTGCGGACTTGAATATGGATATTGAAGTTATTGGTTTACCCACCATTAGAGAGTCAGATGGTTTGGCAATGAGTTCACGCAATAGTTATTTAACAGCAGAAGAGCGAAAAATAGCGCCCCTATTTTATAAGGAGTTACAATTTTTGGCGAAAAGCTTGAAACAAGGAAAGAAGAACTTTCAATCGTTACAGTTATCGGTAATGAATAAGCTAGAGAAACTAGATTTTAAGGCTGACTATATTGAAATTCGTAAAGTGTGTGATTTAACTGCCGCATCAACTGAAGATGTTGATCTCGTTGTTTTAGGCTCGGTTTGGCTTGGCAAAGCCAGACTGATAGATAATATCGTAATTACAGTTGCTAAGTAATTATTTTTTGTTGCTTAAGTAGAACCTTAGCCACCTGTTGAGCTATTTATATTTACATCTGCAGTAGCAAAGCGATGCAGTACATTAAGCTGAAGAACTAGGTTTAAAGCTTTACTTCTGAAGCTGGCTAATTCTGTTGGCGTTAATGACATACTGTTTGGTAGTTTTACTGTCATAGGATTTGCAGCAATGCCGTTTTGTCTGAATTCGTAGTGGCAATGGGGGCCTGTTGCTAATCCAGATGATCCTACATAACCTATAACGTCACCCTGATATACTTTATCCCCCTTTTTTAGTCCTTTTTTATATCGACTCATATGACCATAGCGTGTTGAATAGCCTTCTCTGTGAGATAGTTTTATCAAGCGTCCATAACCTCTAGATCGCCCAATAAAGGAAACGACTCCGTTCCCTGTCGCTATGATGGGAGTGCCTCGTCTTGCCGCAAAATCCGTCCCTTTGTGGGATTTTATTCTGTGTAATACTGGGTGGAATCGACCAGGGTTAAAATTAGAGCTAATTCTGGCTCCTGCAACAGGAGTGCGAATAAATGCTCGTTTCATTTCTCTGCCTGTAGGAGTAAAGAAGTCTGACTTCCCATCCTCGCGAGTAAATCTTACCGTGCGAAACTGCTTGTTTTTATTAATAAATTCAGCCGCAAGTAAGTTTTGACTTCCTACTTTGTCGCCATCATGAAAAATTTCTTCATAAACTAGTGTGACTCTATCACCGACGCGGATGTCGTGTGCGAAGTCTATATCCCAATCAAAGACTTTAATAATTTGTCGTATAGTGTTCCCAGGAACGCCAGCCTTCTTGCCATCAAAATATAGACCGTTTCTTATAACAAATGAGGATCGTGCTTGGCGAACTTCAAAAACATTGTCAGCCCATTTTCCTTCCCATAAGCCATCAAATCCATCATTGCTGGGTTTGATAATATAAGCTTTTTTATATGAAGTAGCTAAAATAAGCTCGGTTAATTTTCCATCAGTAGATTTGGCTCTGACGATATTGTTTCGCTTTAGGCTAGAAAGAACGGATTTAATATCAGAATTACGAAGAAGCGTGTTAGCAGAACTATCCAATCCAACTTTATGGAGAATGTTGGTAGGGGTGTCATACGATTTAACAGTATGTGAGCGCCACTTGCTATTTACATTAACTACTTGGTGTCCAATATAAGTTTCAATTGCTCGCTGGGGTAATGCTAGTGATTGAAAATCTGGATCAAGCTGAAATTCCGTACTCGCAGAAGGAGCGTGTACTAGGCTGGTAGGTTCTTTTGCTTCAGGTTGAGCCTTTATAGAAATTGAGAAGTTTGATGGAGTATTAGTGTGATGAATGGATCTTGACGATTGAAAAGGAATGTTTCCTAGTGTCGCAAGACATGTGGCTAGTACAAGACCTCGTGTAATCCATGATGGGGGGTGATTCGTTTGTAGTGTCGGAGAGGCAGGAGGGTGCTTATTTATTGTTCTTTTGGGTGCTACTGCGCTCAGCTTATTATAAGGTTGGATGTCAAATTGTCCGATCACGTCATTCCAACTTTTATTCTTTGTATCTACTGACGTTTTATCCGTTCGTAAATTCAAGCCGTAACTCCATGTATAATATTGTAGGTAGAAGT
>CAZQTJ010000374.1:0-2032 GCA_964596035.1 uncultured Cocleimonas sp.
CCACGTGTCCCTTCACCAATGGTACGATTATCCAACTCACGTATTGGCGTTACCTCGGCGGCAGTGCCACTAAAAAAAGCTTCATCTGCAATATAAACCTCGTCACGCGTGATTCTTTTCTCACGAACTTCATAACCTAAGTCATTGGCTAAGGTCATAATGGTATTACGTGTGATGCCATCAAGCGCCGAGGTGAGATCAGGTGTATAAATAATACCTTTGCTAATAATAAAGATATTTTCACCACTACCTTCCGCTACATAGCCTTCATTATCAAGCAATAAAGCTTCATCATAGCCATCAGTGAGCGCTTCTTGCAATGCCAACATCGAGTTAATGTAGTGTCCATTTGCTTTCGCTTTACACATACTAATGTTGACGTGGTGACGTGTATAAGATGAAGTTTTAATCCGCAGACCATTCTTCATATTGTCTTCACCAAGATAAGAACCCCACTCCCATGCTGCCACCATAACATGAGTTTTAAGATTGTCAGCACGTAAACCCATACCTTCTGAACCATAAAAACACATGGGACGCAGATAAGCAGACGCTAAATTATTCTCTTTTACAGAATTAATTTGAGCGGCGCTGATTTCATCTTTAGAGAAGGGTATATCCATCCGCATGATTTTTGCAGAATTGAATAAGCGGTCGGTATGCTCAGCAAGGCGAAAAATAGCCGTACCGCCATCGTCCGTTTTATAGGCACGGACACCTTCAAATACGCCCATACCGTAATGTAACGTGTGTGTTAAAACATGGACTTTAGCATCACGCCAAGGAACCATCTCACCATCAAACCAAATTACGCCATCACGATCTTCCATCGACATGGATGTATCCTCTTATCTCTAAATAATATTGGGTAAAGAGAATACACCGAGCGATAAAGAAAAAGCTAGTAGAAAAAACTAACGAAGACTCGCGAGAGCGTATTGTGAATTAGGTAAACCTTGCCTTTTAAGACGACGATACTCAGCCATGACTTTTTTTACATAATTTTTTGTTTCACGGTAAGGCGGAATACCACGATATTTTCTCACTTTACCAGGTCCTGCATTATATGCTGCAACGGCAAAACGTTTTTTACCCTTAAACATACTCAACATCTGACCTATATATTTAACACCCGCTTGAATATTCTGCTCAGGATTCCAAGGGTCACTAATTTTCATCATATCGGCTGTGCCAGGCATTAATTGCATTAAACCAATCGCTCCCGTACGCGAGTAGGCTCGCTCATTAAAACATGACTCTTGCTTTACGATGGCATGAATCAACTCTTCTTCAACACCATAAATTTTAGAATAAACCTGAATTGTGCGACCATAAGTACGGGCTTTAGATGCTAAATGCTGTTTGTTTTTACAACTATACACAATGCCATTGCCCCGCCTACGTTTTTTTGACGAAGTCTTGCGATAGCTAGTTCTAATAGCTTTAGGTTTACTTGCTATTTTTTTCCTCCTCGTTTTCACCTTATAAACTTTTATAAGTTTATAAGCTTTTCCGTGCATTCGTTTATCGGTCAATATGCGCGAGCCATCAGCACTAACATAGGAATACACATTGGCATGGGTAATAGAGCTACTCAATAGAAGCGTAATACTGAGAGATAAAAATAGCAGGGGTGTTTTTATCATAATATTCATTTTATAATTTTTATTATTACGTTATTTGGGGGTATTAGCGAATACTAACGTTGGTGACTCACAAACTCTAATAGAATATGATAGGCGGGATATAATTGATGTATTAATCTTTTTAATTACACCGTTGCTCAGTAAAAAAATAGCCGACAAATAAAAAATAAAATAGTCTTCTTCTTACAGAAAGCAATATTAAGTCTACTCTGCCGACTTAATAAAAAGTCTTTAAATAGTAGCTTTCAACCGTGTTGTGGGTACTCATAGGGATTTGATGTCTACACTCCTAAGGAGCTGTCGAAAGATAGCTCCTTTTTTTATGCCTATCACCTGAATCCGTGAGGTCACTACGGCACAGGACGCAAGCTATTGATTCATCACGG
>CAZQTJ010000375.1:0-2030 GCA_964596035.1 uncultured Cocleimonas sp.
GCCTATTATTTCTAGCTTATTGATTAGGTTTATGGATCTTGTAACAGATTAATTTCTGTAACTACTCTGCTAAGGAACGTACACGAATTAACTTCCCGAAGTTTTAACGCAGAGTTTTTATTTTAGATCGGGAAGTTATTTCGTGCGCGTTTCTAACTCCCTTATTTTGTTTTCATTCTTAAGGAAAATAAGGAGGAAATCTGAGCAGTTACAGTATTTTTCGGATAGTTGGGTGCTCAACTGAGTAGTTACTCATTTCTTTTTGTAGTCGTAAATTTCTCATAAACTATGGGGATGATCATGCTTTTTGGATTCCTACTTGTAGTCTCGCTATTCGCCTCATTTAATAAAACCTGAATCCGTATTGGATTCACGGATTTAGGTAAACTCACCGTTAATTCAGTTTTTTCATACCTGCTATCTCAAAATATATAGGTCATGATATTTTTTGTGATTATATCCTCGATTTAACTAATAAAAATAAGTATTTACTAAAAAATATTTTAAGGAAAATGTAGCCGATGTCTTTTATCGATTATCCCACTATGATTAGGGATTTTGTCATTGATTTTGTCAGTTTGTATCTATTTGCATATGTCGTTATTTATAAGCAGTTTAGAAATGTAGAGCTGTTTGTCACTGTTTCATTATTCAATATATTTTTGCTTCTGATTGTGATGGCAATCGTGCGTACTAATTTTAATATTGCTGTGGGATTTGGCTTATTTGCACTTTTATCTTTGGTACAACTACGAAGTGCTCAATTTACTAAAACAGAAACAGGGTTTTTATTTGGTTGTGTGGTACTTGCCGTTATTAATGGTGCTGGTATTACCGATGTTAGCTTTGTTTTTCTGAGTAATTTAATTGTTGTTATTACTGCTTGGATTTTTAGTGCTTGGGCGTTAGAGCATTCAGCTAACATTATTCCCAAGGATGGTACGCGAAAAGTTTCAATTACCTTAAAGCATATCGATAAAAAGGTTTTGGGAGACAAGAAACGCATGAATAAAAAACTAACAGATATGTTGGGCGTAGAAGTATCTTCTTTTAGTATTAAAAAAATTGATTATGTGAAAGATACGCTTTGTTTAAACGCTTTGTATCAAGCTAAATCTGGAATATCTCATCACCTTGAAAATATAGATGCCGAAATAGATGAGGCTGAAAGAGAAGAGCAAACAGCTAAAGCAGATACCATCTTATAGTGAATTTAATTATGTCCGCGCTCCTAAGCTTTAGCCTTTCAAGTATGAGAAAAATAATATGAAAATTTTAGAGTCAGCTATTTTGATAACAGCCATTGTGGGGGCTGTTAGCTGGACAATACTTTCATCTAAAGAAGGCTATAAGCAAGATAATGCAATGATTATTGCTCGCTCTATTGATATTTCTTCTACGATTGATGGCGAGATAGAAAATGATCAATTAACGGTTGGCTCTGCTGTTAAAATAAATGAATTAATGATTAAAATTAGAAATACACGAATAGACCATAGTCGTCAGGTAGAGTTAAAAACGAAGCTAAAGTATCTAGAGTTAGAGATCAAAAACACGCAAACAGAAAAAAGAAAGTTGCTTGGCTTATTAAATGAGTCAAAAATAAATGCTAAGGCTTATTCCAAATGGTTGAAAAATGATCTTCGCTTAAAAAATAATGTAAAAATGAGAGATCACCTCGCGGCTAAAGGTAGTCAACAATTACTTACCAAGGAGATTTCGCGAACAAGAGTTTTGGTTAAAAGAAAAATAATAAGTGCTGTGGAGCTTCAGACGCTTCAAACTAAGTTGGAAATTGCTGAGAATAAGGTGAAGTCAACTAAAGCAGAACTGACAAGAAATCAGTTGATTTTAAAATCGGTGAATAATAATGGTATATTTTTTGAGAGTGGGGATGCTAGTTACTGGCAGAAAAATATAGATTCGTTGAAGCTACGTATATTGGACACTGAAAATAAAATAGCAGAGCTTCGTGCGCAGAAAATGCAATTTGCAGAACAAGAGGAGGTAGAAAGAGGGCGTATTAGTAC
>CAZQTJ010000376.1:0-2026 GCA_964596035.1 uncultured Cocleimonas sp.
ATACCAGACAAAGTCAAAATTTGCACTCTTGCCAGTTGATTATGAGAAGTTACAACTTAAATAGATAAGTCATTCACCAGAGCCTCACGGTAATTCTCTGGCACAGGGTCAACTGAGTGCATATAATTTTCATGGTCAATACCGACACTAATTGCCGCGCCATTTTTAGCCGCCTCAATCATTTCAGCTTCTAATTCAAAACGCATAAAGTGTACGGCAGATGTTTTTTCCTCTGTTTCACGCTCTAAGTCTTCATTAGAGATGGCAAAAACAGCATCAAAACCTGCCACTTTAACCCATGTTTGACGATCTATACCTATCAGTTGTGCAAGTGCAGCGATGCGTTCTTCAACATCTACGTACTCGATCATCATCGTGCCTTTCCAGTTAGTGCCATCAGGAATCAGCGGATTATAGGTGTCTAATTCTTCTTTTATGCCTGCTGCATCAAATATTTTTTCGGCACGCAACATTTCTTGAATTTGATATTGAATGGTTAAACGATCCTCAAAATAGAAGGTCACATTCGGGCCGATGGGTAAATTACGGCTTTTCTTATGCGTCATTACTTTTGCACGCATTTCACCACGCATTTCTGCGTATTTTTCTAAAGAATAAAGGTCGTCGCGGGTTAATTTTTTA
The DNA here is from genome assembly GCA_964596035.1 of uncultured Cocleimonas sp. Lineage (GTDB taxonomy): Bacteria > Pseudomonadota > Gammaproteobacteria > Thiotrichales > Thiotrichaceae > JAGLBW01. Next base: position 643 of record CAZQTJ010000376.1, read on the forward strand.
GCCATTGGAATGCTTACTCATCCTTGTTGTTTATAAACCATACGCCATGCGTAGCAGAGTCAGTGGGTGATATGGGCTAGAATCGTCTTTCATGCCATTAGCAATTTGATGACCTGCCATTGGGCAATCACTACTGTAATAGTTTGATTTTGACTTTTGTACTTTAGTGATTACGGGGCGACATATTTTCATGGAAAGCTCATGGTATTCTTCTTTCACGGCGTAAGTTCCGTCATGTCCTGAACAGCGCTCGATGGTTTCGATACTGGTGTCTTCGATAAGCTGCAATAGCTCGCGTGTTTTTAAACCCATATTTTGCACCCGTAGGTGACACGCCGCATGATAGGCAATTTTACCTAACGATTTTTTGAAGTCGGTATTCAAAAGGTTTTCTTTATGACGCAACATTAAGTATTCAAAAGGGTCAAAAATATGCGCTCTAACCGTTTGCACATCCTCATCGTCAGGAAACATCAACGGTAATTCTTGTTTAAACATCAAAACACAAGAAGGCACAGGGGCAATGATGTCCCAACCCGCATTGATTTTTTTCATCATTTCAGGGATGTTGACATTTTTTGCGTGTTCTACCGCCTTCAAATCACCCAACTCTAATTTAGGCATACCACAGCAGACTTCTTTGTCCACTAATGAAGTAGGAATTTGATTATGCTCTAGCACCGCATTTAAGTCTTCCAACAAGTGGGGTTCATTACGGTTGGCATAACAGGTGGCGAATATAGCCACTTTACCTGTCGTTCTACCCGCTGGTTTTGCCTCGGGCGCTGTTTGCATGATGGTGCTTGATAAACGCTTACGCCCTGTTTTACTATGATATTTTGGAATCGTTGCATCGGGGTGTATGCCTAAAACACGTTTTAATACTTTTCTACCGAGCGCGTTATTATTCGTTGCATTAACGATTGTTGAAACAACAGGGATTCCCGCTAAGTTTCCGACGCTATCCGTTGCGGATAAGATTTTGTCGCGTGTTTTTACCTCGCCTTTTTTATGCTTAATCGCTTTAGCACGGAGCATTAAATGAGGGAAATCAACATTCCATTCATGCGGTGGTGTATAAGGACATTTGGTCATATAACACAAATCACAGAGATAGCATTGATCGACTACTTTCATGTAGTCTTTTTTATCAACGCCATCAACCTCAAAGGTCTCCGACTCATCCACTAAATCAAACAAGGTCGGAAACGATTGACACAAGCTCACACATCGCCGACAACCATGACAAATATCGTAAACACGTTCTAGCTCTTCGTTGAGCAGGTCTTCGTTATAAAAATCAGGGTTTTTCCAATCTAAAGGATGTCGTGTGGGTGCTTCGAGATTGCCTTCACGTATTGCCATTATCTTGCCTTGTTTTTTC
>CAZQTJ010000377.1:0-2010 GCA_964596035.1 uncultured Cocleimonas sp.
CCATCTCCCTAATATCAATAGAAGCTAGTGCTTCCACTATTTAATCATCATTTGAAAATACAATGAGTTGTTCGACAATTTTAGCCAATGGCGCACTTTGCTGTGCAGATGCTTGTTGTGCTGCTGATTGCCAGTTACTAGGTAATGGACTGTTTGTTTGTTCCCATGATCCTGTTGCTTGGTCTTCAAATGCTGTAGTGGCTCTTCCTTCGGGGGGAGGTGTCCAGATAAAGTCGGGATGTAAGTTAGTACGCCACTCTCCGCCAATAATTTCACCTGAAGTATCAATCTCTAAATCATAGAGATAACGTGCAGTATAAATAGCGTCTTTATCAGGGGAGTCTGTTCTGTCTGCTGTAGGTGAAGTTTCAACCATATAATCAAAATCCATCAATATTCCTACAATTTGTTGTGTTCGATTGCTACGGTAGCGTGAAAAAGGATCGTTGATATAATCATCTAAATTAATTATTGCTTCAGCAAGATTGTTGGTAGGGTGTTTCGTATTAAGATTTATATAAGTATATTGGTAGGCAAGCCCAGGTTGATTCCAAACCTCGTAGTCATAAGTAGCATCAATCACTAAGCTACGTTTTGAAACACCCATTTGATTAATAACGGTCATATGCCATGAGCCTGGGTTAGTATCAAAGCAGTCATCCGATAAGTTGCGTCCATTACTAGGGTCAGTCGCTGGATTTTTGTCGTTACAGCGCCCACCTATAAAGCGTGTTGATGTTCTGATATTTGCCCAGAGTAGGGTGGCTAACGCTTTAATATCAGAAGGATAAAAATCAATCGGGATATTATTAGGTGTATGTAGGGTAATCGTTTTTTTAGGGCGAGGGAGCATATAAGCGGCAGGAGCCCAGCCATGGCAGATTCCCATCCACGTTTCTACCTCACCAAAGCGGTCATAATATGATTGACCTTCTGCCCACATAGCTTGAGTGAGACTCCCTGAGCTATCACCAATAATAGCGTCATATTTTTCAGAGGGTGACAAGGCGTTAATGCGAGCAGCACTACCACTTTGTAATATTTCTATTGCGGGGTTGCTATCAATATAATCTTTATTTTCTTGCCAATGACGTGAAGAAGGATAATTTTGATCACTGTATCGATTGCCTAAAATTCCTTGATAAAGCGCCCAGTAATCATCTGACCACGGATTTTCAGAAATTTCAGCTTGCAGTAAATTAGCATCGTCCATTGCTTGTAAATTATTAAACTGAAAGTCATCAACAAGATCTGCCGCATTATCATTAGGCTGAAAAGCTGCGCGACCTGTACTGGGGTCTTCTACTTCTAGTAAGGCATTGCGTAGTTCTTCACGTGCATCTAAATAGCGCTTTGACTCTACATCTTCGGTAGAAAAAGCTGTTCCAAAGGCTGTGTTATTTTGTTTGATTGTTTTTTCAGGATGCCTATTCATTTCTGCAATAGGGTCATCTTCAAAGGCTTGTAATCGTGCTTGTATTTCTTTTTGATCTAAAGTACTCATTTCTAACACTCCCTGTTAGTTATTTTATTGTTTTATTAGAGAGGAAAATGTGAAGAGGTATAAACGGATCTATCACTTAACCACTCTCTTTTAAAGGCTAGTAGAAAATGAGTGTTTTTGTAGAGTTTAAAGTGAAGTTTTTATGAATAGTAGAAAGTAATCTATATTTTATGGATAAATCGTCATTAATTTTAGGCAAAAAAAAGCGAATAGCCTAAGCTATTCGCTCTATATCGGTTTGGAAATACCCCCGTAGACCCAAACCATTTAGTCTTGCGCCAGCAAACCAGCTCCCCAATCATGGCCGATTTTGTGCAAAGACCCCTGTCTTCAATTGTGAACGGACAAAATATCTACCATTAGAGTGTCATAAATGGCGGAAAGCTTATTTTTATTAGCACTATTCCGTTCAACAATGAAACCACTACCACAAACCCCGTATTAAGTGGTTATCACTGAAGACGAGATGGATAATAATAGAAACTTGCTGAACGAACCCTTAATTG
>CAZQTJ010000378.1:0-1963 GCA_964596035.1 uncultured Cocleimonas sp.
GATGAATCAATAGCTTGCGTCCTGTGCCGTAGTGACCTCACGGATTCAGGTAGAAATAAAGGGAGCCTTTATAGCCTCTAAATAAGTGGCTATATTACACCCACCTACTTATACTTCTTCTTTTGTATGTTTTACAAAATAGAGCGACCAAAGAATAACATATAAAGCACCACTCACAACGGTGGTAACGACAATCATCATGGTTAAAATACTAAAGAAATATTCAGGCACAGCGACAACGGCTAGATTAAACAAGTGCAAAAGAACAAATAAAATAAGGAGAGCCGTATTCAATTTACTGGCAAATAAAGTTCTTATCTTCAAGTCATCGGTCATTAGTTTATATAGCATAAGACCACTGATAATAACCGCATCTCTAGCGATAATAAGAATAACTAACCACTGAGGAATGACACCTTTAAAACCCAAGACAATAAAGAGGGCAACCAAAAGAATTTTATCAGCAACAGGGTCTAAAGTAGCGCCTAACTTCGACTCCCAATGAAATGTACGCGCTAAAAAACCGTCGAGACCATCACTCACTCCTGCCAATAAAACCAATATAAATGCACTCTCCCAGCTATCCTTCAAAATTAAATAAATAACAGGAATCACTAAGAATATTCTAAACACACTGATGGTATTAGGGATGTGGCGTAGCATTTATACAAAAAGACCTCTCTAGTTTATTATCTATAAGTAGTAGCCTCACGGATTCAGATATTATTATAGTTCGAGATTAAAAGACTATCGTCATTAATCCTAAGGCTTCGTCGTAATAACGCTACCTAACAGGCAGTAAAGTAGCACTTCTGATTAAAAAACAATCATTTCAAGATATTCAAACACTAAACCTCACTCCACATACGCAATAAATTAGCATACGTTCGACTAATTCGCCCTGTCTCATCTGCTTGAGGTTTATCAGTAATTAGCTTATCTCTCGCAATGGATAAATCATATAAAAGCTCACGTTTCTCTGCGCTTTTCACCATGCTTTGCGCCCATGTAACAGCCACAATGCGCTCCCCTTTTGTGACTTCTGCCACTTTATGCAAGCTTTTGGAGGAATAAATCACTGCCGCTCCCGCATCTAACTTAACTGACTGTTCTCCAAATTCTGTTTTTATAATTAACTCCCCTCCTTCGTATTCATCTTTATTCGATAAAAACACCGTGGTGGAAATATCCGAACGATACCTCCCCGTCATAGGCCCCATCACAGGGTCATCTACATGAAAACCATAGGACATTCCAGCGGTGTAGCGCGCATAAAAAGCGGTCGCTAATTTAAGAGGAAGTGCAGCATTTTGATAGACTGTATTTTGCACTAAAGCGCCCATGACGATTTGATTCAACTGCTGGTGAAGTGGGCTTTGTTGCGATAGCTCCTCATTATTTTTAACCGCTTTCGCCTCTTTACCTGCGGATAATTTACCGTCAATAAAATCAGCCTTTTTTAGCATGTCTCTGACAACGTTTAAACGCTGCTGATCAAGTAAATTATCGATGGTAAGCAACATGATAAAACCTCATAGTTGGTATTATTAAAAACAATGCTAAGCGACATAAGGTACTATTGCATTTATAAAATTTATGGAGAACACAAATGGAACTCAAAGTTGTTGTTGAAGGCAATTCACATACCATCAACTTAGCGGATGACATCATGACATTAGCTGCCGATTATTTCGACATGATGGACAAAGATATGGATAAAGGCTATCAAATGAGCCAATACTGGGTGGAAAAGCCAGACACCTTCCAACGATGCCAAATTGCCGCCGACAAACTACTAACCGCGCTAGAAACACAAAATGAAAACACCGCACAACTGATGGCGGCCTACATTTTAGCGCGTATGCCGACCACTAAAGTCGTCTCATTAAGCCAAAGCGGTGACATGAACACGCATGATATTGACGACCAAGATATGGATGGCTTTGATATGAGTTTGTTTTAA
>CAZQTJ010000379.1:0-1947 GCA_964596035.1 uncultured Cocleimonas sp.
CCATCTGTGAAGCAGATGGTGAACTCAATTATGCAAAGTTTTTTTAAATCCCTTGATAAACCAATATCTTACGCCCTGTTATCCGCATTGACCTCACGGATTCAGGAATATATGTACTTGTGGATAAGTAGCGATTTGAGGTATTATGCTGTTATCTCGAATCCTTAATGCAGTATAGCCGTTTTCTTTATCCTAAGTATTGTGATGCCCCCCAGCATTTTCAAACCAACGCACTATAAAATATAAGTATGGAATGTTCATTATCATCTCCATCGCATTACTGACTATCACGTTCAACCATCATGATTTAACAAGGAAAAGCAATAATGCTCTGGCAACAATGCTTAAAATACCTCGAACAAGAGCTTCCCGATCAAGAAATTAATACATGGTTACGCACATTGCATGGTACGCATCATGATGATGCGCTCTTTCTATTAGCGCCAAATGAATATGTATTGCAGCACGTTCAAGCGCATTATTTGCCAAGAATCAGCGAGTGCGCTCGTATCATTACCAATAACAATGCGGTTCAGGTGTTTTTACAAATAGGTTCATCTACTCCTATTCCTCCTCCTATGCCTAATGTTAGAGAGCCATCTCAGGAAGCAGCTACGTCATCGTTTGGCTTACATGGACACCTTACGCCAGTGTCAGTTACGCCAGTAGTAGCGCCACCACCTGATATCAAACATTTGTTTACTAATAATCTTAGTCAATCGATGACCTTTGATAATTTTGTGGAGGGAAAGTCTAATCAGTTGGCGAGGGCATCGGCGTTACAGGTGAGTGATAATCCAGGTCAATCATTTAATCCTTTGTTTATTTATGGTAGCTCTGGGCTAGGAAAGACGCATTTAATGCATGCTATTGGTAATAGCATCTTAGAGAAAAAGCCAAATGCGCACGTGGTTTATCTCACTTCTGAGAATTTTGTAAATGACTTGGTTAATGCTTTGCGAAATAATCAAATCAATGACTTTAAAACATTTTATCGTACTGCGGATGCGTTACTTATTGATGATATTCAATTTTTTGCGGGAAAAACGCGTTCGATGGAAGAGTTTTTCCATACCTTCAATACGCTACTAGAAGGACAAAAACAAATCATATTAACGAGTGATAAGTTTCCGCGTAACGTAGAAGGTATTGATGATCGCTTACGTACCCGCTTAAATTCAGGCTTGTCGGTATCGGTAGATCCACCTGATCTTGAAACACGAGTTGCAATATTACGCAAAAAAGCAGATGTGTTTTCTTTAGTATTGCCTAATGATGTCGCCTTCTTTATCGCAAAGCGATTTAGCTCCAATGTGCGTGACCTTGAGGGGGCTTTACAAAAAGTTGTCGCTACTTTACGCCTAAGACAGCAAACAGAAGTGACATTGGATTTTGTGCATGATGCTTTGCGTGATCAATTAGCAAGTCAAGCAAAAATGATCACCATGGAAAACATTAAGAAAACGGTTGCTCAACATTACAATATCAGAGTTTCTGATCTTAATTCACCCAGAAGAACACGTTCTATAGCACGCCCTCGACAGGTAGCAATGGCATTGTCGAAAGAGCTGACAAACCATAGTTATCCTGAAATAGGGGAGAATTTTGGGGGAAGAGATCATACGACGGTTATGCATGCTTGTAAGAAAGTTGTAGAGTTGCGTAAGACGGATCCTCAGATTGAAGAAGGTTATACGATTCTTCAACGAATTTTAACAAGTTGAGATCTTTCGTACTAAGGTCTCAAATTAACAGTTGCTCATTATAGATACCCTTTAAGTAGGTGGGCATAATAAATCTAACAAAATTTCGACGGGTACTTTTCGATATTTAAGGCACTGGCAACAATGCAGAAGATCGGAAAATAAACACGCAAAATGTTAGATTTATTGTACCTGAATCCGTGAGGTCAATGCGGATAACAGGGCGTAAGATATTGGTTTAGCA
>CAZQTJ010000380.1:0-1946 GCA_964596035.1 uncultured Cocleimonas sp.
CAAATTGCTCAAAAACGGACAGGCTTACTCAGGGCTTCTTTTTACATTTTGTAGCTTCGGTAAGTTTGTGCTATTTTGACGTCTTATAGTTTCAAGGCGCCTGCCCTTTAGCAAGGCGTTAGCTGCATAAAACATAGAATTAACATTTAAACGACAATGATCCCGAATACAAAAATATCAGAAACAATATTAGAGTTTGGAAAATCTTTAATATTAGAATTACCATCAGAGCACTCAAAAGAAGAATTTGAAGCGGTAATAACTATTGTTATCACAACTTGGAATGCTGTCGTAATGAATGTATGGGAAAAAACAGATAAATATGAATCTGAGCTTTTATCCACTATGCAGGCAGCACCAAAAGAAGTGCAAATAGAAATTAAACGACTTATTAAAAGAAAGAAGAATAAATTTGGTTCTGACCCAAGGGCAGTAGGAAACCACTGGATTCGCGAGCAAGATGGCGAGTTAGTTTTTGGTTGCGAAGCAAGGCTCAACGTGGATAATGCCCCGGCATCAGATACAACACATTAATGCAAAAATCAGCTAAATCGGGTAAGAGCAGGTTTCTCTCCCGCTCTCCCCACACCACCCCTCATGCGGCTCCGCAAGGGGCGGTTCATTAACCGTTCGGATAACGGGACGCAATCCATTGATCTTTCAGTGAAACTAAGCCTTGTGATTTTAGATGCTGATTACTCAACCCCCATTGCACCGCTTTGGTTTTAGCAAGACGATAATAACCTTTCGGACTGATACCCAATGTCACGGCTATCTTTACTGAGACGCCCAATTTAATGAGATTCCGTATACGGGTTCTGGGTTTTCGCCATTGCTTTAAGTAGCACATGCGAATCCGTCGGCGTATCCAGTGGTCTAGTTGGATAACAGGGTCATAGGTTGACAGTGAAAAGTAGTTCATCCAGCCTTGCAGATATTGCCTGAGTGCGTGATAGCGTTTGTGCCAACTCACTCCCCACGTGCGACTCGTCAGTTGACGAATATTGTGTTTGAAGCGGTTGAGACTTTTCTTGCTCCATGTCAGATATCTGCCCTTGAATTGGTATCCAAGAAAACAGAGCGTTGAGGTGGGTACTATTTGGCTCTTTTCTTCGTTGATGGGTAACTTGAGGGTACTTAGAAAGCGTTTTACATCGTCCATCACACGTTGTCCTTCTTGAGGACTGCTTACACTGATAACAAAGTCATCAGCGTAGCGTGCAAAGGGGTAGTTTTTGGCTTCTAAATAACGATCAAGATCATCTAGCATGATATTGGCAAGTAACGGAGAAAGTGGACTGCCTTGTGGGACTCCACGTCGGCTGGGTTCTACTTTTCCTTTGTTGCTGATACCTGCTCGAAGGTATTTTCCAATCAGTGCGAGCACCTGTCGGTCATTGATCCGTAAACTCAGGCGATGCATGAGTAGGTCGTGGTCAACTTGGTCAAAGAATTTTGACAAGTCAATATCCACGGCATAGCGACGTTTTGCCTTGATTTGCTGTTGCACTGCCTTAACGGCGTGTTGTGCGGAGCGTTTGGGGCGAAAGCCGTAACTATGATCCGAAAAGGTAGGATCAATCAGGGCTTGCAGGTGTTGCATAATGGCTTGTTGAATCACCCTGTCATTCACACAAGGAATACCTAATAGGCGAACGCCTCCATTGGGTTTCGGTATTTCGATGCGTTTAACAGGTTGCGGACAGTAGTTGCCTGCGTGTAATCCTCGCTTGATGTTACCCCAGTGGGCTTTCGACCATGAAGGGTAATCGTCAATGCTAATGCCATCATAACCTGCACTTCCTTTGTTCCGTTTAACACGTTGCCATGCTAAGTGTAGATTCGCAGGAAGTAGTATTTCTTCAAAAAGTGTCATCGTGATAGATTGCTTAAGGCTCGCTTCCGAGTTAACCGCCTTTGACTCGAAGTCTCCAAGGTTAGTCGGG
>CAZQTJ010000381.1:0-1933 GCA_964596035.1 uncultured Cocleimonas sp.
AATAGTCTAGTTGAAAGCATTATTAATCTCTATGATTAAAAAGATGGAGATAGGTATGATGCTTGTTTTATTTAGTAATGATAGAGGGATACTACATTGATGCATTTTCGTGATAATGATGAAGTCCATGAAAATCGCCAAGACTGGCATAATATGCGACGGGTGTTAGGTTATCTTAAAGCGTATAAAGGACGTGCTCTATTTGCGCTTGCTTGCCTTATTTTGGCAAAATGGGCGAATGTCGGCATTCCTTTAGTATTAAAGGAAATTGTTGATAATTTCACTAACCCTACAGCACAAGCACTGGTGCTTCCTATTTCTTTGCTACTTGCTTATGGTGCTTTTCGACTAAGCAGCTCTCTCTTTAATGAATTGCGCGATACTGTTTTTGCACGTGTACGTTTTCATGCTATGCGACAACTTTCCAACCAAGTCTTAGCCCACCTGCATCAACTTTCTTTACGTTTTCATTTAGAACGAAAAACAGGCGCTATTAGTCGTGACTTAGAGCGAGGCACTCGTTCTGTTGGTTCAATTATGAATTTTATGGTGTTTAGCATCATTCCCGTCATTGTTGAGTTTTTGCTCGTCGCTGTTATTTTATTAAGCCAGTATGCCCTTGTATTCACCCTTATCACCTTTGGCACGATTGCCATTTATGTCACTTTTACCTTGCTAGTAACTGAGTGGCGTATGGATTATCGTCATGCAATGAATCGTTACGACTCAGAATCAAATACACATGCTTTTGATAGTCTCATCAATTACGAAACCGTAAAATACTTTAGCAATGAACCTTTAGAGCTTCAACGTTACGACGACACACTAAAAAAATGGGAGGATGTCGCTGTTAAAAGCCAAGCCACGATGTCCCTATTAAACTTTGGACAAAGCGCCATTATTGGTATTGGTGTCACGATTATTATGTTTTTTGCCGCCCAAGGTGTTATCGATAAAAACATGACCATTGGTGACTTTGTGATGGTAAATGCTTTTATGTTGCAATTATTTATCCCCCTCAATGCTTTGGGGATTATTTATCGCCAGATAAAATACACCTTGGCAGACATGGATTTAGTGTTTAAATTACTGCGTAAACAACCTGAGATTACAGATCAAAATAATGCTAAGGAATTAGTGCTTACTAAAGGTGATATTGAATTCAAACAGGTCAATTTCGCTTACCAGTCTGAGCGACAAATTTTGTCTGATATTAGCTTTTCAATACCCGCAGGAGAAACAGTCGCCGTTGTAGGACATAGCGGTGCAGGTAAATCGACTCTTTCACGACTACTGTTTCGTTTTTACGATGTTAGCAAAGGCGAAATACTAATAGACGAGCAAAATATACAAGCAGTAACACAAAAAAGTCTGCGTAAAGAAATAGCTGTTGTCCCACAAGACACGGTATTATTTAACGATACCATTTACTACAATATTCTCTATGGCAAGCTTGATGCTACACGAGAGGAGGTGATGCAAGCCGCTAAAATGGCGCATATCTTTGACTTTATCGAAAACCTTCCTCAAGCTTGGGATACCGTCGTCGGAGAACGCGGCTTAAAATTATCGGGAGGAGAAAAACAACGGGTTGCTATCGCTAGAGCGATATTAAAGAACCCTTCAATTCTGATTTTTGATGAAGCTACGTCTTCACTTGATTCTGCAACAGAGCAAGCGATTCAGCAGACATTGAAAAAAATATCAGAGACAAGCACTACTTTAATTATTGCGCACCGTCTTTCTACTATTATTGATGCGAATATGATATTGGTCATCAAAGAAGGACGTATTATTGAGAGAGGGTCACATAAAAAACTACTTGCCCAAAAGGGGAGTTATTATAATATGTGGGAGCTACAACAAGAGACTAGGAGTTTGTCCGAGAATATGAGCCGTAGCGAGGGAAATCTGATTTGAGCTAGATTTTTCA
>CAZQTJ010000382.1:0-1925 GCA_964596035.1 uncultured Cocleimonas sp.
CATACGGGCTACGAAAATAGCCAATAAAGTGTAAAGCGAAATATGAAGGATGCCCATATTTAAACCAAAAAAAGGTCGGGTAAAAACCTGACCTTTTTAAAATATAATTTTCAGAACTATAAAACAGCTAAACTATGGCGCATCTTTCTCTTCAATTTTCGCAACCACAGGCTTAGGCTCTGGCTTTTTAGCATCCTCATTTTTTACAGACTCTGGTACTTTTTCAACCGTATCAGGTAAAACGTTAACAGACTCGACATCCGACGCAATCTCTTCATTTGCCACTTGGGTTTTTGCCTTGACTTTAGATTTTTTCACTGCCTTTTCAAGCTTTACTAAAGCCACCTTCCCTTCTGTCAACGATAGATCGGCCTTTATGTTTTTATAAATACCTTCACCAATACCTTTTACGTTCATTATATCGGCTATATCGTTAAATTCTTTATTTTTAGTTCGATACTCCACAATACTCGTAGCTTTTTTCTCTCCAATACCTTTCAAGTAATGCTGTAGCGTCGCCGCTGATGCTTTATTAATATTCACCACCTCTGCAAACGATGAAGCAAAGGGAGTAACTGCCAAACTAACAGCCAAAAGAAGAGATTTGATATTCATAGAGACACCTTTATTTTTAGAATAATGAATTAATTAGGGAGATGTGAATATACTCAGAACAGCTTAAATTTTCATTATTTTAGTGATAAATGGTATTTTTTAACTCATCCTAAATTCTACTTCATATGCCATTTAAAAAATGGAAGTAATGCCTTAGCTTCGTCCCGATGTCGTTAAACGAGGCTCGGATCATATATATTTTCTGATATAAAAATATATAATTTGCGATAGACCAAATGTCTAATTTAGTTTAGTACTACTAATCAAACTTTGTCATATTGGGCTTCCTACCTCAGCGCCAACCTACAATTTAATTGCATGAAACAACAGACTTACCCACCGCCATATAATATATCAGACTAACAACACCGTTACTAAGTAGCATTCTAACTGTTTACAAATCATCTTGAGCCTCTAATAACCGCATGATTTCATCATCATCTAAACCTGTAATTTCTGAAATGGTTGAAATAGGTAGACCGATCCGATAAGCATTGACGACTATTTCAATCTGGCTACGTTTTTTTCCTTGCTCTATACCTTGCTCTATTCCTTGCTCTATACCTTGTGTTTTAGCTAAATCTAAAGCACCTATCTGCATACGAATAAAATCATGACGTTTTTCTTGCAATTCCAACTCTTCTTCCGATAACGCGGCTTCATTTATCGTTTGAAATGCCTGCTCTATACAAGGCTCCTCTAAACTTTTTGGAATATAATTTAAATCTCCCGCTTCTTTCAAAAAATAAATCCATTTTTCTTTAATATTCTCTAAGTTATCCTCTGTTTTTTTAAACTTAGGCAACTCAATAAAAATCAACTCAACATCATCCGAGTACTCTATAAAGCGCTGTCGTTCTAACAGTGTAAAATGACTAATATAATCATCACTATCACCAAACATCTTAAAATTAGTAAAGGTTAAGGCAACAACAGGATTAATAAGTTGGTAATTATCTCCTTTTTTTAACTGTTGCGAATAATGTTTCGCCGCATTGTAAAGAATACGCTTTTCAAAACCACTGACATTAAGCACCTGCATCTCGATGATTATATACTTGCCTGATTGTAAACGTGCCTTTACATCAACATAGGTATCTTTCATACCTTTAAGTAAGGGAATTTGATACGGATCTACAATATCTAAATCAACTATTTCCTTATCACCCTGATAATCTAAGACGGCATTTAAAAAGCTAATTAAAACAGGAGTAGACTCCTTAGAGCCAAACACTTTTTTAAACGCGTAGTCCGTTTTCACATCTAGAAATCGCATACTGCTTACCTAAAATTATGACAAAAGATATTAT
>CAZQTJ010000383.1:0-1914 GCA_964596035.1 uncultured Cocleimonas sp.
TTTCTTAATTCTGTAGTAACCGTATCAATGTGTCGAAGCTGATCTGACAAAGCCCTATTCTTAACAACAAGAGTTTCAAATTTTCCTTGTAATTTTAAATTTTCAAGATCAAAACTCTCAAGTTTTTTCTTCGCTAAGGCAAGTTTTTTTTCCAGCTCCTTTATTCTTTTTTGTTCTTGCTTACTTAAGCCAGCTTCAGTCTTACTTTCCACTACATCAGGAATAAGCTCCTTTGGAATAATAATAGAGGTATAGGTCGCTTCATCAATGACCTTTTTTGATACATTAAATGTCTTGGGCTGAGTTATTTTAAAACTACGATCCGCAGAAACTAATTTAAAAGAGGGTGTTGTTTTTGCCTCATTTTGATTGATTGCAGGGGACTTTAAAGCCAGAGTAACTCTGTCATTTCCTTCTGATTCCGTTCCCTCGGGAAAACTAAACTCATTGATTACTGCGTCTATTTCTGGTTCTTTCAATGCAGTAATAATAGAAGTTTCATTATTATTTGATGAAAAATCTAAAGAGGATGTACTCGATTCTTTTGCGATTGATGTACTTGCAGTCATCAATTCTTGCGCTATCACCTCTTGAGTGTCTGGGGTAGACACCGTTACTTTAACAGGTGAGCTATTATCATTTTTTATTGTCACAGCATAAGCTGCGCCAATTAATGTACCTAATACTACAAAACCTATAATACGTGTAGGAGTTTCAATATTGATTAAATATTTTAATTTATTCCAAAATTCGTTCTTATCGGAAACTTTAGAGCTAATAACAGGAATTTTTTCTGTTATTTTTTTATTATCAAAAAAGTTTTGAAACCATCCTTTTTGAGTAACGACTAAAGGTGTCCCATAATCTGCTGAACTATCCATTTTCCTTTGCAACATAAAATCCATTTTCCTTTGTTATTAATCCCGATTCAGAAAAATAGATTGATGCATTCCTTAGGAGCGAAAACGTTCCCTGCAAATTTATCTGAATATGGATTTCCACCACCGCTTTCTATTATTTGGCAGCGGGAAAGCTGATGGTAAATCGACTGGTTTTATTTGTGATAAAATCCAGCCAGGTAGAGGGGGAGCTTCACTAGACCCACAGGCTGTACCAAGATTGTTAGGGTCAAATATCTTAATAAAAGTTGGCTCCTCGATATTATTAGCGTAGACGATGCCACAATAATCCTCGTCATGTTCCCGACGAAGTAGCTGATCTACCTCGCGAATGAAGCGTTTAACTTCATCAATAGCAACTGGATTTTCAGGCGGAATCTCACCCACGGCATATATAAACCAAGTAGCTTTTGTATTTTTCGTCACCTGTATCCAGAAACTGTCTAGTTGTTCCCAGCGCAAAATACCTGAAAAATATCCGTTATACGCCTTATAAAAAGGGTCGTCATGTAATGATGCTAGCGCTTGCGGGCTTAGCTCGGTTTTATCTGTACTCATTCAATTAACTCCAAAGTATTTCCATCAAAGTCACGGCAAAAAAGTGCCTGCCTTCCTGATTTACTCATTGTATACGTCATATTCGCCTCTTCCAGACGTTGCCGAATATCGTTTAATTGACTAACGCGAAAAGCTGCATGACGGTCACGCCCTCCATGCTCAGGTCGATTTAAAGAATCGGGGTTAGGTACTTCTAATAAATGAATTTGCTGCCCTTCCCCCACGATTAACCACGCTCCTTTAAAAGCTAAATCAGGACGATCTTTTACGACTTCTAAACCCATCACGTCACGATAAAACACCAATGCTTTATTCGTATTTGAAACCACCATGCTGACATGATCAAATCTTAAAAAACTCATTAAGAACTAACTCCTTACAAAAAAACTTTAAACAAACCCAGTATTGAAATTAAGGCTAACCCTGCACCTAAGACACGATGAAACATTGATGAATC
>CAZQTJ010000384.1:0-1912 GCA_964596035.1 uncultured Cocleimonas sp.
CTTCCTTAAATATCACATCATGCCATTAAACTGCTGCGCATCATCCGTTAATGGCTTTTTGTTAATAGCATAAACAATTTTCAATAACTCTCGTTTGGCTTTGCGGTAGGCTTTATCACGGCTAGGATGATAACGGTACAAGCCCCGCGCTAATTTATAGTCCCATTTAAACTGTTTCAAACTGACATATTTTTCAGGGTTTTTCTGATACATACGATCAAACGGCGTATTAGGCAACGGTTTAAATAATGACAAACGCACTCGGTCGAGCGCATGAAAATGTTTTTTTAAGAAGCTATTTGTCTCGCGTAAATCCTCCACCGTTTCACCAGGAAAACCCTGCATCATCGAGGTGCGTACACTAATACCCGCCTCATGTGCCGCAAGGATAAACTCAGAACAGTCTTCAATTTTTGTGCCTTTTTTCATCTCATCCAACAAGCGTTGACTGGCAGACTCTAAGCCAAAAGAAATGCGCGTTAAACCTGCTTTTTTTGCATCCTTTAAACGCTCAGGCGAAAGACCATTTTCATCTTTATGATTCACATGCACCGTACCAATCCAGCGACCATCAGGCACATACTCCTGAAAATGATCGATTAAACCATTCCACACTGCTAAGTCAGAATTCAATTTAATATCGAGAAAGATAAAATCTTTACTTTTATGGGTTGCGGATTGTTGCTTTAACTCATTCAATACCGATGCGATACCTCGCGAGCGAAAAGTACGCCCATTGGCTGAAATAACATCACCACAAAAAGTACAAGCACCCCAACTACAACCGCGCCCCGTCATGGTAGGAATAATATGATGCGGGTATTTATCCCAAGGAAAATCCGTAAAATCAGGCACAGGCAAGCTGCTTAACTCTTTTAATGGCGGCACGATTCCACCATTTTCACCATTCGGTAAAAACACGCCTTTATGCTGACTTAAATCACCCTCTGCCAATAAAGTATCGACAATATCACTAATGGTAAAATCGACCTCACCTCCCACAATCGCCGTTATACCCTCTATCTCTAACCACTCTTGCGTCACATTCGCTATATTAAAAAAAGGCCCACCTAATAACACAGGAATACCCGCTGCTTTCGCCACCTTGCCAATCTCAACACACATTTCATATTGAGTTAAATACGCCGAGATTAAAATAGCAGCAGGGCGTTTAGCAATCGCCTGATGCACCTCTTTCAGCATTAAAGGATGAGGACGCGATAACCAACGGGAATGTAAATTTCGCAAACTATCGTGAAAACGATTCAACAAAGGATGCGACGAAAAATACAAACGCCGTAATACTTGATCCTTCCAACCCTCCTCATGGTCACGCGCAAAAGCAGGCACACCCAAAGCCAACGGGCTAAGTAACTCAACCTGATGATTAGCAGAACGTAGGCTACGAATAAGATAGCCTACTGCTAAGGTAGGATAAGCGGCAAAATTATTAAGATCGATGAAAAGCAAAGGAGAGTTTGATTGATTATTTTCCATAGGACTAACTATAGACAAAATTTATAATTTGTTACTGGAAGCTGTATTATATGGGTGCTATTTGATCAGATCACACAAATTACTAAAGACCATTGCTAGGTAATTAATGACGAAAAAGATCAAAAAAAATTTCAAAATCAACTATTATCAACAATATAGCGCCATTTTTAGCAACTTCTCATAAACGATAGGTATTGATTGGAGGGGACATCGGTTAGACGATGGCGTATTAGAAGTAAAAGCTTTTATCATCCTTTCAAGCAAAAGAACAAAACGCTCACACTATTTCAAGACGACTAAATATAATGAAAAATACCCTTAAAACACTATTAATGCTGTATCTATTGCTTCCTATTAGTAGTTTCTCTCAGCCCAACACCATTAAAATACTGCCACTCGGTGACTCTATCACTTG
>CAZQTJ010000385.1:0-1891 GCA_964596035.1 uncultured Cocleimonas sp.
TAAGATATAAAATAATGGAGGCTTGATGTCTCCATTATTTTTTGTAAATTATTTAGGAATGAGAAAATCTTATGCCTTTACGAATAAAGCTCGAACGGATTATCAATAAATTCTCTGATTTTATAGGCAGTATCGCAGCAATATTACTACTCGCCCTCTTAGTGAATGTCTTTTACGACGTTATTATGCGCTACCTATTTAATGATGTTTCCATCGGTATGCAGGAACTAGAATGGCATCTTTACGCAACCGTCTTCCTCTTAGGCATCACCTACACACTCAAAGAAAACGCGCATGTTCGTGTTGATATTATTTACGAGCGACTCCCCCCTAAAAAACAAGCATTTGTTGATATAACAGGCACACTTTTTTTGCTCCTCCCCTTTTCATTACTCATCGCTTACTACGGAATTGGCTTTGCCCAAGAATCTTATGCTTTAGGCGAAACCAGTGGTGACCCTGGTGGACTACCCTACCGCTGGATTATTAAATCAATGATTAGTGTCTCCTTTATTTTTGTGATTATTTCTAGCGTAGGCTTTATGTTGCGCTCACTTAATAAAGCCATTGATAGCGATAATACACAAACGGGAGAATCAGCATGATTGGTTTAGTCATGTTCATAGTCGCTTTGCTACTACTGCTCTACGGCTTTCCTGTTGCCTTTACCTTTGGAGGAGTCGCACTAATTTTTGGAGTCTATGCTGAAGGCGTCGAAATTTTTGCTTATATGCCCTTTCGCATTCAAAGCATAATGGAAAACTCCACCCTGATGGCAGTACCGCTGTTTATCTTTATGGGCATCATGCTACAAAAAACTCAGCTAGCTGAACAACTGCTCGAATCAATGGGCAAGCTGTTTGGCAAGATGTCAGGCGGTATCGCCATATCAACCATTATTATCGGCACGCTACTGGCAGCTTCAACAGGTGTGGTCGGCGCAAGTGTGGTTGCAATGGGCGTTATTTCACTGCCCGTTATGCTCAAGTACAAATACAATATACCACTAAGTTGTGGCGTAATTTGTGCGTCGGGCACACTCGGACAAATCATTCCGCCCTCGATTATTTTGATTATCTTAGGGGATGTTCTAGGCATTCCAGTTGGCGACTTATTCCGCGCTGCTGTTCTTCCTGGGGTAATATTAGTCGGAGCCTACATCAGTTACGTTATTATCTATACCTTCATCAATAAAGATGCAGCACCTGCCATCCCTATGGATGAGGCTGATGGTTCACTCAAAAAACAATACATCAATGCCCTTGTCGCCATAGTACCGCCTATATTGCTGATTATAGTTGTACTCGGCTCAATCTTCGCAGGTATTGCCACCCCTACAGAATCGTCTGCACTCGGTGGTATTGGTGCAATTATACTTGCCATGCTATACGGTAAATTTTCCTTCAAGGCTCTATTTGAAAGCTCTAAAGAAACTGTCAAAATAACCGCTATGGTTTTCGCTATTTTACTTGGAGCAACCGCTTTCTCGATGGCATTCACTTATACAGGCGGTGATACCGTTGTTGAGGGATTCCTACTACAGCTTCCTGGTGAAAAATGGGGATTCTTAATCTTCTCCATGCTATTTATATTAGTGCTTGGATTTTTTATCGATTTCGTAGAAATAGCCTTTATCGTTGTTCCTATCTTAGCGCCCATTGCGGAAACACTTGGCATAAGCTTACTATGGTTTGCCGTTCTCATTGCAATGAACTTACAAACCTCCTTCCTCACCCCACCCTTTGGTTTTAGTCTATTTTATCTTAAAGGGGTAGCGCCACCCGAAGTAAGCACTGTCGATATTTACAAAGGGGTAACACCTTTTATTATTATACAAGTAGCGGTTCTATCGAGTATTTTAGCATTTCCTGCTTTTTATGGTCTGTTGTGA
>CAZQTJ010000386.1:0-1884 GCA_964596035.1 uncultured Cocleimonas sp.
GCGTTGACCTTTCTACCGTCAACATTAGATAAGCTATATCAGTAAAATGCGGTAATTCAGATCGCAACCTTTTCATTTCTCTCTGCCTGTGCGCTTATTACCTATGGTGTTATTGCCCATCGTGCTAAAAAATGGCTAAGTACTGAAAAGCGTGCAACATGGTTTAATCGAGTATTTGGTGGCTTATTTATTTTATTGGGTATTGGCTTATCTCAACTAAACCATAAGAGCAGTTGAATAAAATACGCTAATGGTCTAGCTGAACTAAGAATTGACCGTTTATCTCAGGCAGAGCTTAGCGTATGATACGCGCAAAACTTTATAAGAGCTTTTCAAGCAGTTCTTAAAGGTTGAGAACTGACTAAATTACAAATTAAGGAGATCTATTACATGACAGTAAAAAATGCTTTTTACGCACAGTCTGGTGGTGTTACTGCCGTTATCAATTCATCCGCTTGTGGTGTTATCCAAACAGCTCGCAAACATCCTGATAAAATTGGCACGGTTTATGCGGGTCAAAACGGTATTATCGGCGCACTGATGGAAAATCTTATCGACACGAGCAAAGAGTCGGACGAGGATATTGCTGCACTTCGTCATACACCATCTGGCGCATTTGGCTCTTGTCGTTACAAAATGAAGTCTTTGGAAGATAACAAAGCAGAATACGATCGCTTAATCGAAGTATTCAAAGCGCATAATATTGGTTATTTCTTCTATAACGGTGGTGGAGACTCTGCTGATACTTGTCTTAAAGTTTCTCAGCTTTCTGAAAAGACGGGCTTCCCTATTCAGGCGATTCACGTTCCTAAGACGGTTGATAACGATTTGCCTATTACGGATAACTGTCCTGGTTTTGGCTCGGTGGCTAAATATATTGCTATCTCTACCCGTGAGGCGAGTTTTGATGTTGCGTCAATGGCGGCAACGTCTACTAAAATCTTCGTTTTAGAAGTAATGGGTCGTCACGCGGGTTGGATTGCGGCAGCAGGTGCATTAGCGGCGGATGAAGATAATGATATTCCTGTTGTTATTTTGTTCCCTGAAGTTGAGTTTAATCAAGAAAAATTCTTGGCATTAGTTGACGCTAAAGTGAAAAGCCACGGCTATTGCACTGTTGTTGTTTCAGAAGGAACAGCATGGCCTGACGGACGTTTCTTAGCAGAGCAAGGCACGCGTGATGATTTTGGTCATGCACAATTAGGTGGCGCAGCGCCTGTTGTTGCGAATATCATTAAAGATGCTTTAGGTTATAAATTCCACTGGGCAGTTGCTGACTATTTACAACGTGCAGCACGTCATATCGCCTCTAAATCAGATACTGAGCAAGCTTATGCACTCGGCGAAGCTGCTGTGAATATGGCACTAGAAGGTAAGAACTCGGTCATGCCTGCGGTTATCCGTACTTCTAACGACCCTTACACTTGGGAAATTGGTTCTGGTGATCTAAAAGACATCGCGAATGTTGAAAAGATGATGCCGATGGAATACATCAGCGAAGATGGTTTTGGTATTACAGATGCATGTCGTGAGTACTTACTACCACTAATCGAAGGTGAAGATTATCCTCCGTATAAAAATGGTATGCCTGACTATGTAACCATGAAAAAAGAACTCGCAGAGAAAAAACTTGCTGAGTTTGAAATGAAGTAATCGACTTCTGATATAAAAAAAGGCCGCATGAGACATCATGCGGCCTTTTTTCGTTTAGGGCTTCAGCTTAAAGTAAGCTCTCATAAACTGTAGGCAATACCACACTTTATTTGGAGAAGTCATTGGCTTGATGATGGTGTATTAGGCGTGGCTAAATGGGCCAATATGTGATTTATTTTAATCATGTTTTGTAGGTTGGTGCTGAGGCACGAAGCCCAACAAGCTTAGTCA
>CAZQTJ010000387.1:0-1855 GCA_964596035.1 uncultured Cocleimonas sp.
GCCCTGTTATCCGCATTGACCTCACGGATTCAGGTATTATTAAGGAATGAAAACAAAATACCATCCCAAACTACACAACCTTTTTAGCTCAACTAAAACCAGCTCAGATCGTCGCGTAGCGTGACTATGCTCCTCCTGATCTAGTTTAATTTGAACTAAAAATTCAGGCATATTTTGGGAGGTTATTTAATTTTCATTCCTAAATTCTTATTTCCAAATATCAATATCCTTGCCTGATTCTAATATCTTCTTCGACTGTACACCCAAATAAGCTATCCACGAATCAAACTCATTATACTTTTTTTCTGCTACAAAATTTAAAAGTTGCTGAAAATGAAAAGACTTCAATAAGCCCGTCACCTTTTCAATTTCCTTACCTTCTGAATACAATAAAACAGCAGGTCGATAGCTAATATTCCGTTTTTTCAACCATGCTTTCGCGGTTGTTTTATGACCTTTTGTATCCGTAATTTCCTTATCTGACAGCGCATCTAAACGCACTACATTAAATTTTTTCAGTATGTCTTTCGTTTCTTTTAAATCTAATATCTCTTGATGAAACCGATCGCACTCGTCACAGGTTTTATCTTCAAATAAAATCATCAACGGCTTATCTTGTTTTGCTAATTTTTGTAAATTAGTCTCTGTTACATAACTTGCATTGGGTTTTAAAGTATAAACATTATCATGCAGATGCTTCTGTCGATACGTTGCTAAATCCATTTTTTTATACGCTTTTTCTTTAACAAAATTTAACACCTGCTTAAATTCTCTTGGAGAACGATAGCCATTAAGCCTTGCTACCACCTTATTGTCGGCACTCATAAATAAAATAGTCGGCGTATACTTTACACCTAAAGCACTACCTAAATCCGCTTCTGATACCGTCATATCTTTGTTAAAAGCAACCTCCTTGCTACCTTTTAAGTCAATATGAATCGAATCAAAATTTGCTTGAATGGATTTCGCATTAATCCCATCGGTAAAATTATCATCCAACATTTTTTTACAGTAAGGACAGCCCGCCACATGAAAGAACACCAATAAATGCTTGCCCTCCTTGTCAGCATCTGCCGCATCCTCTCTAAAATCGAGAAAACTTTCTTTAAACCAATCAGGAAAAACAAGCTCAATCCCCCCTTTTATCTTCCCCACCTTAGACGTCGTTTCTGCCAAGCTACTTGACGCTAAAAAACTTGAAAGACAAAGCAACAATAATAATTTATTTAACATAAGCACATCCTAGATAGAAAGCATTGAATACCTCTCTAAGTATAGCCACTCAAATATTTTTAGTGTTTATTATTTATTAGCCTATTTCCACAGAAATATTGGTAAATATACCTACAGTATCAAAGGTATTTGCGCAAAAAAATCATTCTACATCTATCATTTATATTAACACCACTTATATAGGTATAAGAAATAACTTCAAACAACGCTTTTCACCAAAACAACAAACAGGAGTCACCATGCTAAACACACAAAAAGCCGAGGCATTCCCACGTAGCCAACCCAGAAGCTCAGGGCACAAAAGAGTCCAAAAAGAAAATGTTTATGATGCCATCAAACAACGCGCAGCAGCGATGGATATAGCGCTAACGAAAGAGCGTTTAGAAGTTGTCGATTTTGTTTTAGACTTCTACGCTCATTGTGAAGATTGCCGTAATGCACGACAACTAATGAAAGTAATGGATCAAGAATTTGCAGAAAAAGGCGGTAAAAAATACCTCTATCGCCTATTTCCACAAGGACCATTATCGCAAATACATGAATTGACCAACCTACCTGATTTAAGAAACCAAGTGGATAATGGCTTTGGAACGAGCTATTAGAAACTTTCGCACAGGAAAGC
>CAZQTJ010000388.1:0-1850 GCA_964596035.1 uncultured Cocleimonas sp.
CTTTATAAATTCTAATAAAAATAATATCAGTCATTTCGGGGATAATCTTATGACATTTTGTGGTTTAGATTTTGGTACAAGTAACTCTACAATAGGCGTAGAAAACAATCATGTCATCGAAATGGCGACTTTAGAGGGTGATAGCAAAATATTGCGTTCGGCTATTTTTTTGGACGATGAGGATAAGAAAATTTATCTCGGTGAAAACGCTATTCATCAGTATATAGAGGGCGCAGAAGGGCGTTTGATGACCTCCATAAAATCGGTGTTAGGCTCGTCGTTAATGGATCAAAAAACGCGTATCTTTAATGAAATGAAACCCTTTTCAGATGTGCTAGGCTACTTTATTAAAGCAATGAAAGACAAAGCGGAGACATCATCAAACCAAGTGATTGATAGTGTGGTGCTTGGTAGACCAGTGCGTTTTAATGATCGTGATGACAAAGCGGATCAAGTAGCTGAAGATACGCTACGCGACATTGCCAAACGCCAAGGATTTAAGCATATAGAATTTCAGTACGAGCCAATCGCAGCCGCAATGGACTATGCGCAAGCAGTGGAGACTGAGCAATTAGCACTGATTGTTGATATTGGCGGCGGTACATCGGACTTCACGCTAGTTAAAATATCACCTAATAACAAGCACAATGCCAGTAAGATTTTAGCAACCGCAGGTATACATATTGGTGGAACTAATTTCGACCAACGACTGAGCTATCATAGCGTCATGCCGAGTCTTGGCTTGCACACCAGTATGCGAGTGATGAACGGTGCAGATATTGAGATTCCAAACTCCTATTTTGCAGACCTATCAACATGGCATAAAATCAATCATCTCTACGCTAAAGAAACACTGATCAATATTAAAATGTCATTGGCAACAGCAAATAACAAAAAACTCACGAACCGTTTAATTAATGTATTAGAAAACCGACAAGGGCATCGCTTAATTGAACGTATTGAAGCAGGCAAGAAACAGCTTTCAGAAACTGACACCATGACTATCCCCTTGGAATTTATCGAAGATAATTTAGACGTAGCGCTAGAAAAACAGCGTTTTGAAGAAATTATCGCCAACGATTTAAATAAAATTTACCAAACCATAACAACGCTAATGAGTGACGCACAGATTAAAGCAAAAGATGTTGATGCCGTCTTTTTTACAGGCGGGACAACGCAAATAGGAAAAATAAAAACCGATATTATGGCGATGTTTAATAATGCCAAAGAGGTAAAAGGTAGCGTGTTTAGCAGTGTGGGGTATGGTTTAACATTGGATGCTAGTACGCGCTTTTAAGTCGGTGGACACAATCAATCTACTTGTCAAAGTTTGTAGCTTGGATAAGCAATAGCGCCATCCGACATAAGCATGTCTGTAAAACAATTAATTTTTGTATGGCATAAAAAAGCCCCGCATATCGCAGGGCTTTTCGTCGCTAAAAAATTTAAAACTAGATGTTTAACGCCGCTTTAACTTCTTCGACTACTTTGTCACTTGAGGTTGCATTAACATTCAAGATTAAATCTTCTTTTGTGTAGTAATCAACCAAAGGAGCGGTTTTCTCATTATAGATATCTAAACGATTACCAATTGCTTCTTCTGTTTCATCCGCGCGCTGAATTGTCTCACTACCACACTTATCACAAACACCTTCAACTTTAGTTGGCTTGCTGATTGTGTTGTAAATTTCCTGACAATCAGAGTTAGAACAGGTACGACGAGTCGTTAAACGCTCTAAAATGACATTGCGAGGTACATCAAGGTTTACCGCCATATCCAGTGTAATATCAAGCTTCGCTAGTAATGCTTTCAGCGCATCTGCTTGAGGGATAGTGCGTGGAAAACCATC
>CAZQTJ010000389.1:0-1842 GCA_964596035.1 uncultured Cocleimonas sp.
AATGTCAGTATCGGGCTACAACCGTTCCGTGGGGAGCATAGTTTCTTTCTTGAGTGAGCTATTTCCTGACAACGAAAGGCAAGTGTATCACGTTTATTTATGTAATTACGCTAGGTTTTGTTCTACCCGTATAGCCTTTTATATCGGCAATAAACTCTGCGGTTTGGATGAGTGTTTCTAGTGCTTCTTGTGTTTCAATTTCAAATTGATCTAATTCAGTGACATATTTTTCAATATAAACTCTCAAGATTGCGCCTTCTGTGCCTGTGCCTGAAAGTCGGAAAATAATACGTGAACCATCATCAAAGATAATTCGAATGCCTTGGTTTTCACTAATCGACTTGTCAATAGGGTCTTCGTAAGTAAAATTATCGGCCGTGATGACGGTATGTTGCTTAAACTGTTTATGAGGTAGCTGTGTTAAATTTTCTTGCAAGTTATCAAAGAGCGCTTCTGCTGATTTAAACGGAATTTTTTCATAGTCATGGCGAGTGTAATAATTACGCCCGTATTCTGCCCAGTGTTGACGTACAATATTTTCCACAGATTCTTCTCTTTCTGCGAGTATGTTTAGCCAGAATAAGACCGCCCATAAGCCATCCTTTTCATTGACATGGTTGGAGCCTGTGCCAAAACTTTCTTCTCCGCAAAGCGTAATTTCATTCGCATCGAGTAAATTGCTAAAAAACTTCCAGCCTGTTGGTGTTTCAAAACAATTAATGCCCATTTTTTTAGCGACTTTATCAACCGCTTCACTGGTAGGCATGGAGCGGGCAACCCCTTTGATACCGTCACTGTAGGCAGGAATAAGATGAGCATTTGCGGTGAGTATGGCAAGACTATCGCTAGGTGTTACGAAAAAATAATCCCCCATAATCATGTTTCTATCGCCATCGCCATCCGAAGCAGCACCAAAATTAGGTGCGTTTTCTTCTTGGTACATTGTTTCAACCAGTTGTTTGGCATGGGCTAGATTGGGGTCGGGGTGTCCACCGCCAAAATTAGGTAAAGGGCGACCACGAATGACAGTACCCTTTGGTGCGCCGAGTTGATCTTCTAAAATTGCGTGTGCATATGGACCTGTGACGGCATGCATTGCATCAAAACACATTGAGAAACTGTCTGATTTTAATAAGGCTGATATTTTTTCGAAATTGAATGTTTTAGCCATTAATTCGGCATAGTCTTTGACAGAATCAATGATTTCAATGTCCATGTCGCCTAATTGGTATGTACCAATTTTATCCAAGGGAATAGGTTGGATACTGGTGATTTTATATTCTCGGATGTTGGATGATATTCTGAATATCTCATCAGTAAGTTTCTCGGGTGCAGGGCCGCCGTTAGCGGTATTAAATTTAATACCAAAGTCACCCAATGGACCACCAGCATTATGGCTTGCTGATAATATAATACCGCCAAGTGCTTTGTATTTAGTAATGAGTAGCGAGGTAGCAGGAGTCGAAAGTATGCCTGATTGACCTAATATTATTTTACTCACCTTGTTTGCCGAAGCCATACGCAGAATAATTTGAATGGCTTCACGGTTAAAGTATCGTCCATCACCACCTAAAATTAATGTTGAATTTCGCAACTCTGGCAAGCTATTAAATATGGATTGAACAAATGCGGGTAAGTAATCAAGTGCTTGAAATTGTTTTACTGTTTTTCTTAGTCCTGATGTTCCTGGTTTTTGGTCTTTAAAGGGGCTGATTTTAATAGTGTTAATACGAATATTATTGGTGATCATGTACAGAAATTCTCAGTCTTTTTTAGAGTGGTTCTTATTTACCTGAATCCGTGAGGTCACTACGGCACAGGACGCAAGCTATTGATTCATCA
>CAZQTJ010000390.1:0-1835 GCA_964596035.1 uncultured Cocleimonas sp.
CTAATATTTCAAATACACAATGAATCGTAAAGGACTGCTTTTACTCATACTCTCAATCATTATTGCTGTTTCGACTATATGGCTCAATAGCTTCTGGCTCTCATATAAAGGATTAGTTTCTGAAAATGATGAAAAGCAGATCGATTATTACCTCAGCGATTTTTCTTTGTTGCAAACCTCAAACACAGGAGAAATGAAATATTACCTACAGGGACAACACCTTACACATAAGAATTCCACGGGTGGCAGCGAAATATTTCATCCGACAATCCAAACACACGACCACGACGGCACGCAGTTATTTATACAAGCAACAAAAGCATTTCAAGAGAAGTCTACAAGCAATATTGAACTCTCGGGTAATGTATTGATCAAAAAAAATAATACAAGCAAGCGAGATTCTGAACAAAACGTTCCTAAGTTAAGCTTTAAACTTGAAACTGAAAACCTGATATTTAACCCTGTAAAAAGAGAGATTTCTACAGATGCCAACATTAGCCTTACTACTCAAGATGGCTTGCTGACAGGAACAGGTTTACGTAGTAAATTAGACCAACAAGAACTAAGGATACTTTCAAATGTACACGCAAAATTTGATCCGAATCCGTAACATCGTAGCACTGGCTACCTTGCTACTATTCCCCTCATTCTCTTGGGCATTGAAGGCAGATGCATCCAAACCTTTATTGATAGATGCCGATTCTGTTACCTTCAATAAATCAGCAGGAAAAGCGGTTTATCATGGCAACGTCTCTATCGTCCAAGGAACGCTTAAAATTCATGCTACCCATATTGAAATCAATGCGCCTAACAATAAAGTGATCAGCATTATTGCAACGGGTTCTCCACTCACTTTCGAGCAAAGAATGGATGATGGCAAACGCGCCAAAGGAAAAGCAAAAAAAATGCGTTACTTAGTAGAAGATAAGCGATTAATATTAGATGGTGGAGCAGAATTATCACAAAATAATGATAAATTCAGTAGTCACCATATCGAATACTCCACCCTTACGGGCGCTTTAAAAGCAGGTAACGAAAAAAATAATAAAAGCCGTGTCCGTGCTATTTTTTACCCCAGTAATAAAACAAACTAATTAGGTAGACCGCTTGACAACGCTGTACGCAAATAACCTCAAAAAGAGCTATAAAAAACGCACTATTATTACCGATGCTTCGCTACACGTTAATAGCTCAGAAGTTGTAGGCCTGCTCGGCCCTAATGGTGCTGGTAAAACAACCTGTTTTTATATGATTGTTGGTCTAGTTGCTTGCGATGAAGGACATATTTTTCTTGATAAAGAAGACATTACAGATTTACCGATGCACCTTCGCGCCCGTCACGGCATTGGTTACTTAGCACAAGAAGCGAGTATTTTTCGTAAACTTTCTGTCGCAAATAATATCTATGCTATTCTTGAAACACGCAAAGATTTAGACCGTCAAGGGCGTAGAAATAAACTAGAAAGTTTATTAGAAGAATTTCAAATTACGCACATTAGAGATAGCCTTGGCATTAGTTTGTCAGGTGGCGAAAGAAGACGTGTTGAAATTGCAAGAGCCTTAGCAACAGAGCCATCTTTTATCTTATTAGATGAACCCTTTGCAGGCGTAGATCCCATCTCCGTTATCGAAATTCAAAAAATAGTCACTCATCTCAAAGAAAGAGGCATCGGTGTTTTAATTACAGATCATAATGTACGAGAAACACTCAGCATTTGTGACCGAGCTTACATACTTGGAAATGGCTCTATTCTTACCGAAGGTTCACCTACTGATATTTTAGAGAATGATCAAGTAAGAGAAATCTACTTAGGTAAAGATTTTAAACTTTAACC
>CAZQTJ010000391.1:0-1826 GCA_964596035.1 uncultured Cocleimonas sp.
GATGAGGCGAAGCTAAAGCATTACTTCCTCAGAGAATGCTGTAGGTTGGTGCTGAGGTACGAAGCCCAACAATCTACTAATCCAATAATCTAGGTTCGGCTTCCAATGTAATGTCAAATCGGGCATTGACGGACTGAATAATATCCTCAGCTAAAGTCCACATTTCTTCGCCGCTTGCTTGTCCATGATTCACTAGCACTAAAGCATGTTTTTGATAAACGCCTGCATCACCTTGTTGTTTGCCTTTCCATCCGCATTGCTCAATTAACCATGCGGCAGAGGTTTTTATCGCGCCATTTTTTTGTGGATAGCCCGATAGAGCAGGGTGTTTCTGTTTTAGTGTCTGCCATTGTGTTTCGCTAAGAATAGGATTTTTAAAGAAACTGCCTGCATTACCGAGTATTGCTGGGTCGGGAAGTTTGCTCTGGCGTAAGGCGATAACACTATTGCTAATATTAAGCGCATTAAGTTGCTGTCCTTTTAAGCTTTCTTTAATTCCTGCGTAATCAATTTTCCACTGCGGGTTTTTGGGGAGTTTTACGGTGATGTTTTTAATTAAGTATTCATCAAAAGCCATTGATTTAAAATAGCTATTTCGATAATCAAATTGGCATTCGTCCTTGTTGAAAATTTTCACTTTGCCTGTGGCAAGCTCTACCGCTTCTAACTCATGGAAGCAATCGGCAAGTTCGACACCATAAGCGCCTATATTTTGCATTGGTGCTGCGCCGACGGTGCCAGGAATAAGGGATAAGTTTTCTAATCCCGCATAACCTTTTTTTACTGTCCAGCGTACAAATTGATGCCAGTTCTCACCCGCTGCCGCTTTTATATAAGTGTAGTCATCATCATTTTTAACAACAGTAATACCTTTGGTTTCAATAATGGCGGTAAGACCTTGATAGTTATTTTTAAATAGCATATTGCTACCGCCACCGACTAATAACAGTTTTTGATTCGACTGTTTTCGCCACGCTAATAATGCTTCAATGTCGGCATCATTTCTAATATGGCTAACGTAACGGCTGTTTATATTAATACCGAAGCTATTGTATTTTTTTAGTGAGTGATTTTTTTTAATTTTCATCGTTTAGGAACGCTAGATTTTAAAGACAATGATTCTAACCCACTTAATCTGGGTTTACTTTTTAAAACTACGCTATAATCTCGTTTTTTACACCAGACTGAGTTTAAAGCCATGTCAAAAGCCATTAAAAAAGTTGTTCTCGCCTATTCTGGCGGCTTAGATACTTCGATCATTGCGAAATGGTTGCAAGAAACGTATCAATGTGAGGTTGTTACTTATACTGCTGATGTTGGTCAGGGAGAAGAGGTAGAGCCTGCACGCGCTAAAGCTGAAGCAATGGGAATCAAAGAGATTTACATTGATGATTTACGCGAAGAATTTGTACGTGACTTTGTATTCCCCATGTTTCGTGCGAATACTATTTATGAAGGCGAATACCTTCTGGGCACATCAATAGCGCGTCCTTTAATTGCAAAGCGTTTAATTGAAGTGGCTAATGAGACTGGCGCAGATGCTATTTCTCATGGCGCAACGGGCAAGGGTAATGATCAAGTTCGCTTTGAGTTAGGGGCTTATGCGCTAAAACCTGGGGTTGAAGTGATCGCTCCTTGGCGTGAGTGGGATTTGCACTCTCGTGAAGATTTAATGGCATATGCCGCAAAGCATGGTATTGAAGTTGATACCAAAAAAGGTAGCAAAAAATCGGCCTATTCAATGGATGCAAATTTGCTCCATATTTCTTATGAAGGCGATATTTTAGAAGACCCTTGGAACGAAGCTGAAGATGATATGTGGCGCT
>CAZQTJ010000392.1:0-1698 GCA_964596035.1 uncultured Cocleimonas sp.
GAGTCTGTAAATTTAATGTAGACTTAGGTTTAGATGTGAGATGCTGTTTTAGTCATCACTTTTGACATAATAGGCATTATT
Organism: uncultured Cocleimonas sp.; assembly: GCA_964596035.1. Lineage (GTDB taxonomy): Bacteria > Pseudomonadota > Gammaproteobacteria > Thiotrichales > Thiotrichaceae > JAGLBW01. Next base: position 82 of record CAZQTJ010000392.1, read on the forward strand.
ATACGACGAATTGGCCAAGGCAATTTAACTGCTCCCGCACTAACAGCAATATCAGCATGGTGCTGCTCATCTTCTTTCATTTGCCGCAAAATAAATAAACTAGGCAAATCTTTTGCAGGAAGCTTCACTATATGCTCTTCAAGATGCTTAACAACTTGATCTTCAGTTTCTTTCACAAAACCCAAGCTCCACTTATCACCTACTTTACCCGCTAACGCCCCAATACTAAAAGCCCCCCAGTACCATAATGGAGAAAAATAACTTTTATGACTATCTAATTGTTTGATGCGACTCTCGCACCAGTTAAGATGATCATTCTCCTCCATTGCAGAGCGTTCCATTTGTTCGCGAATATCTTCTCGCTTAGCTGTTAAAGCTTGACCACGATAAAGTCCTTGCGCTGAAACTTCCCCAGCATGATTTACACGCATCAGACTAGCTGAAAATTTTCTTTCCTCGGCAGATAAAGTCTCCTTTTCAACGATAGACTCTGACGGATTAGGGCGTTCTGTTGTAGGCGCTGTTGCATATGAGGTACGCAAAGAAGCATCCAATTCAGAAATAAGTTGATCAAAAAAATTTAACTTACGCATAATATTTAGAACTACCTCACACGACAAAAAGCTTTATTTTTTCTCTTGTGCTGTCAGCATATCGATTAACTCAAAAAGCTTCTCTTCTCCACCTGCCGTATAAGCACTCGTACGATATTTACCATTAATAATTATAGTAGGCACGGAGGTTGCTTGTGAGCCAGAGCTAATTTGACGAGCGCGACTGAGTTTAGCTTTATAAGCCATAGAGTTCTTTATTCCATTATACTGAGCTTCACTTACACCAAATTGAGAAAAGTATCGCTTTACAGAGTCTTCACTTTTCAAGCGACGCCCCTGCTCATGAATAGCATAAAAAACTTTATGCACTAATTGTTTTTTTCCTGAAACATCAAGCATATCTGCAATATAAAAAGTTTCAGCATCTTTAGCCCATACAGGATTTAGCATAGCTGGAACTTGTTTGAAATCCACATAATCAGGTTTGTTCTTTCTATATTTTTCGACATTATCTTCTAATTTATAACAATGCGGACAACCTAGCCACATCAACTCAATAACCTCTACTTTGCCCGCTGGAGCATCTGTATTTATTGCTGGAAATATCTCAAAATAATGCTGACCCTCAACAAATTTCGACTTTTTAACTTTCTCAACCACTGTTTTTGCAGTCGAAGCATCTGCTAGAACAATTTTACCCTTCTCATCATTTGTCGCCTTAACAAGTTTCGGTTCAACCGTTTCTACAACAGCCTGAGTATTCACTTTCACCTCTGCTGGTGGTGCTTGTTCAGCCGTCGCTGTTGTATCATTACATGCCGCTAAGATAAATATACTAACGGTCAAAACAAAAGTAGATAATTTTGGTAAAAAATCTTTGGTAAAATATTGCAGTTTCATTTTTATAATGTTCCTATTACTTATGTACGCTTATTCAGAGACTACAATAATACCTCAAAGTTCTCAAATTGAATGCAAAAAATAGAATGAATATTATTACAGCTTAGCAACTAAGGAACGAGCATGAAATAACTTCCCGATTCTAACTTGCTTTTTTATCCCA
>CAZQTJ010000393.1:0-1673 GCA_964596035.1 uncultured Cocleimonas sp.
CCGCTCGCCCAACAACGGCTATGCCAACATGGCCGGGGTAAGTACTTCGTATTGACACTAGCATCCGAAACTTTTTTAAAAAAGGGTAAAATCACCTTGTAAGCCTAGTGTTTACGGGCGACATTTTAATTTTAGCCGGAAAATAAGTTTTTTTCAAATACCAACTTGGTCTGTTTACAGGAGACTTTTCTAACACCGCTTCGCACTTCGTTAACAACGTAATCAAGTGTTAGATAATGATATATGCAAAACCTTATTTTTTCCGATAAATTTGAAAAAGCTTGATCATATTTCGATTTTGTCCGTTTTATCAATTCGAGTAACAGATAGGTTATTAAAGCAACATATATTTGGGATTTGACTGCATTTTCGCTTGTTCCCCAAAATGTTTTGACTTGCAGGTTTTGTTTTAACGCTTTAAAGAACAACTCTATATCCCATCTCTTTTTATAAAGTCTCGCAATGGTGTCGTAACTCCAATCCAGTTGGTTGGTTATAATGGTAATCACCTTGTTCTCATCTTCTTTCCACACATGTACCAGCCTGAGTTCATATTGGTCTATACCTACTTCTTTTGCTTTATTGGAGTTAAGTCTTATAATCTCATCTTTTAATATGTGTTGGTCAATCTTGTCGGGTAGTTCCAGCTCCCGAACTGTTTCATACAACGTATTTGTTTTTATCCTTGTTACAAATACATTCTCGGCTTTTATTCTGTTTAGCATCAAAGTAAAATCAAAATAACCTCTGTCTTCAACAATTACAGTATCTTTAGGGTAGATCAACTGATCCAGCCCGTTCCTGTCATGTACTTTCGCTTCGGTAATATTAACAACTTCCGGAATCATCATATAGGTATCCCAACTGGTGTGTAATTTTATCCCGCCTTTTGCTGTCCGAAACTCTGCCCAGTTATACATAGATAAACACAAGGATATGGTTGAGCTATCAATCAATTTTATAACCTTGCCCTTTATCTCTTCTATAGTATGGGTGTCATGGTGCTTTTTTAATACCGATTTGTAGTGGCTGAGCAAGCGGTTGTATAAACTCTCAAACACATGCCAATCACGTTTTCTATTCCCATCGCTCATGGTTGAACGTGCCGGACTTTGGCTTAGTCCTAAGTCTTCTATGAATATTTTACTCACACCTATTCCTGCTGATATATCATTCAAACTCTGACACTTATTAAGCTGTCCGAAAGTTAAGGCAACAAATTGGTCGTATGTCTTATATTTACTGACTCCTTTATCCGTTTTATAGGTTGTGGTGCAACTGTTGAGCATCCACCTCGGCACTAAATCTATTATTTGACGTATGACCGGTTTTTTATTATTTTTGTTCCGCCTGAAGAGTCCCATATTTTTAATCTTTTTTGTGGAAAACAAAAATACATGATTCTTCGGGCTTTTTAATTTATCGACTTTCGGATGCTAGTGAAAATAAATGAAAAATTTCATGCTTAAACAGCTCATTTGATTGCACTAATAAAATCCTTGCGGATTTAAGAAACAAAATAAAAAAGCCGGCTCTCAAAGGAACCGGCTTTTTTATTGATCAACTAATGTCGAATATTAATATTTATCCCAGAACAATTTGGTAAGCAAATCGTCGCCGCCAATGGCTTCCGATGCCTGATAGTAGTTATCGGCATTCAGCGTTTGCTCATT
>CAZQTJ010000394.1:0-1641 GCA_964596035.1 uncultured Cocleimonas sp.
ACTACTTATATCCAGCTATTAATTTTAGCTTTATCAGGAATCCCACCTGCGTGAACCACCTTTTCATCAATCACCACACCAGGGGTAGACATCACGCCATACCCCATAATTTGTGCAATATCTTCAATTTTTTCTACTTGAATTTCCACGCCTTTAGCATCTGCCGCCTCTGCAATGAGTTTGGCAGTGGTATCGCAGTTAGCACAGCCACTGCCAAGTACTTTTATTACTTTCATTTTTATTTTCCTGTTAGTTACAAAATGTTTAACAACATGATTGACCGCTAGAGGTGCTAGAACAACAGCTTTCCTCTTTTGCAGTTTTTTCGTTTGTATCGCAACAGCCCTTTGTTGATGTGTTGTTGCTAGAGCCAATCCCTGATTTTTCATCAAACACTGCATCTATTTTCTCTGCGGCTTCATCACGAATATGGCGTGCGATTTCAATGACCGTGTTTATTTGAGATTCGGGAATCCCCATTTGTTTTAGTTTGTTAAGTTGACATAAGCCCATAGCAGGATGCTTTGCGGCAATACCAGACGCTAAAGAGATCAGCGCAACAATGGATGAGTGGAGTTGTGGATCATCAGACATATATATTCCTTGTTTATGTAGCTAATAAATTAAATGTCCAGCCGACTAGGGTGAACGAGATAGCGAGGACGGAGGCATAAATCGCAAGGGCAGGCCATTTAATCACTTTTCTTAAAATCAGCATTTCGGGCAAGGACAAGGCAGCAATACTCATCATAAAGGCGAGTGTTGTACCGATGGCAACGCCTTTGCCCATCATAGCCTCAGCGATAGGGATGACTCCTGTTGCATTTGAGTACAAAGGCACGCCCATTAACACAGCCAGCGGCGTTGCCAACCAGTTGTCGCCACCGAGATGCTCAACAACCCATGCCTCTGGTACAAAGCCATGAAAAGCAGCACCAACCGCAATACCCATGACGACCCACTTCCAAATACGTTTAACAATCTCTTTGACTTCGCCCCATGCGTAACGGTGTCGTCCGAGTAAAGAAGTATCTTCTTCAATCGCAGTCATTTCACCCATTTGTATTTTCCAAACATATTCTTCAACCCATTTTTCAGGCTTGAATTTCTCCATAATAACGCCACCAACATAGGCAACAAACAGACCCGCAGCAACATATAAAAGGGTGAGTTTCCAACCTAAAATGCTCGCCAAAATGACAACCGCGACTTCATTAATCATCGGGCTGGCGATAAGAAAAGAAAAAGTAACACCTAATGGAATACCCGCTTCAACAAAGCCGATAAATAACGGCACAGAAGAGCAAGAGCAAAAAGGCGTGACCGCACCGAGTAAAATCGCGAGAATACGTGCCAACCATTTAGGCTTTCCTCTCACGTAAGCACGTACTTTTTCAGGCGTAAGCAGCGCGCGTAATAAACCCATTAAGTAGATGATAATAACCAGCATAATAAATATTTTGCTGACATCCATTACAAAAAATTGCACAGCCGCACCAAGCTGCGTAGAGGGCGCTAAACCAAATAGTTGATAGGAAATAAGGTTTCCTAGTTGCTCAAACATAGTGATACCAGTTGGAGAGTAGGCTAAGGAACGAGCATGAAATAACTTCCCGATTCTAACTTGCTTTTTTATCCCAG
>CAZQTJ010000395.1:0-1589 GCA_964596035.1 uncultured Cocleimonas sp.
AAAATCACTGAGCTAAAGGCTCTTCAACCTGTTTCTTTAAATGTTTCAACGTTTCCTCAAATGAAGTTTTCTGGAGTCGTATTTTCAATTCTAACTCATGGTTTTTACGTTCTATATCAGATAAGCGTTTAATTTTTTTTGCATAATTTTCTCTCTCACTATCAACCGATGCATAGTCTGCTTGCCACTGTTGCTCTAAGGCTTGTAGTTTTCGTTTACCACTCCCACGTAAAAACCAACCTATTACCCCTGCTATACAGGCTGTAATGAATAGATAAAACCAAATTTGAGCAATTAAATAAGTCATTTTTATTGTTCCTGTGTTATTAGCTCGATACGACGATTTTTAGCACGTCCCCTTTTTGTTTTATTGCTTGCAATCGGCTTGTTAGCGCCATGCCCTAATGCCTCTAAGCGATTAAGTTCAATATTTTTATTCACGAGATATTTCACAATAGCGAAGGCTCGTCGGTAACTTAACTGTTCATTCCTAACACGATTACCAGCAGAATCTGTATAACCATGAATTTGCAGATTAAATTCATCACATTTTTTTGCGACTTTAACTATCTTATTTAATATTTTGTAACTTGACCTTTTCACTGTCGCACTTCCACTGTTAAAACGGATGGATGAAACAGGAATATGTTTGAAGGCGGCATAACATTCTTCCGCTCTTTTTATTGAGGCTTCTGTTCTTTGTCTAAATGATTTATGACGCGGCGGACGAATAACGCGGTAGCTTGCTTTAACCGCCTTTGCAACTAAGCGCTCATTTATTTTCTGCTTAAAGTTATTATTACTAATATTTGCCAAAAAAGTTCCGTTGAGAACAAAATTAAACTGATTAAATTCAACAGAACCTCTTTTTAGTTGACTCAACTGCTGCATTACAAGATCAATCGATTGCCCAACAAAATCGGGTGTCATAACATTCTTTATTTTAATCTGGTCCGTTATATTATCTCGTCCATATTGACGTACCGTAGATTCTACAACGAGCTTATGAGAGCTTTTATTCAATATACCTGCGAGTATAATTTTTTTCTGTTCAGACTTGCTGATAGACAACTTATAAGCAAAGCCTTCTTTTTTGGATGTTAGCTGAGGTGCTGTTTTTAGTGTTAGCTGATTATCAATAGACGTGTAACCATCAATTTTTACCATTTCCTCAGCTAATTCAATCGCCTTTCTATTAGGCGCTCGCCCTACCAGCGTAATATGACGACCATCAACCTTCGCTGTAACCCAAGGCATATTAGCCTGATGAAATTTTTCCTGAGCACGGGTAGCAAGGTCTTGTTGAATGGCGACAGGCACCTTGTCTATATACGTAATATAATAAGCTAACAACGTGATCGCCATCAACGCTGAAAAAAATAAAAGTGGTTTTTTCATTGTATTTCCGAAACATCTTGAAGAATGCATTTAATTATTTTTATATTGCAAAGCCAATGATACTGTTATGTTTTTACCGAACATCGACTGTTTTATAAACTATATATGTTTTCAATTTATTTTTAAATTAAAAACATAATTTATTTCATATATTAATGGAGGTTATCGGTAATTTCTCCTAAAAATATTAT
>CAZQTJ010000396.1:0-1552 GCA_964596035.1 uncultured Cocleimonas sp.
CTCCTAGGTGATTACCTCAACAGCACAAAAACTGTCGATGATTCTACTCTCCCCGCAGTCTACTAACGCCCTGTAATAAACACAAGCGGGGATCAGATCAAAGCAATATATTAGCCAATAAGGTACATGCTATAAACTCCCTTTAATTAAATAACGAGAGTTCTATAGAAAACCGCTAATCAGAACGATTCAGGAAGAATGAGACCGCCGAACGGCACCACATTAAAACTGATTACTTCCATTTAGAGAAGCAAGCAATTTACTCAACCACTATTTGTGCATTACACGCACGAAATAACGCACGAATTTTAAGCTATTATAAAACCAAAAAAGCCGTATAGACCCGCCAAGATTCTATACGACATTTTATTACCAACTCATTATTTTTATTAATTTTTAGCCCCAGTTTACTCTTCTCGCCATGATATTGTAAAAAGGGGCTAAATAGTAAATTACGCTTCTTGAGATACCACCTGCTCAAAACGTTGCATCTCACTACCATGCCCTAAATCAATTCCCGCATGAGCAAATTCATGAGCAGTCAATGCTTGAAAGTTATCACTTGAACCTGGCTCTATATTATTAACATTCATAAAAACGCGACCATCCGCATTTCCCCAACTCATATTGTCGCTACGCTTACCAACGGACACTTCGAAAGACGCATTTGGAGAGCTATCAATCATATTTTTAAAACTGGGGCTATTTTGATAAAGATCCGTCATTGTTTGTTTTGTCATTTGGACTTCTTCCGCACTTGCAGATCCATCGCCACCTATCGTTACTTGTTTATCGCCCAAATTAAAACTTTGCATATGCTCGGTAGGCTTCGGAATTTGACCATCACCTTTTGCAACATTTTCACCAACGACCTTATTATTTTCTACTTTACCAGGGCTAGTGCTTGGCGATTTTCCTGAGGGCGACCCTCCCCCCGAGGGTTCGCCACCGCCTGACGGTGCTCCAGAAGAAGGCTTACCTTCTCCTTTGTCAGACTTGTCCGAGCCATTCAACATTGCTATTAACTCCAATAGCATTGCCAAAATCTCTTTCATTTTTGCCTCTAAGGGGCTGTCTTGAGACTTTCCCACATCTTTTGCTTGAGTTGCAATAGGCGCACCTTCGTTCACCTCTCCTTTACGTGAAGAATCACCTGATAGAGCTTGATTGAAATCACTAACATCAGCTACCTTTGGTTTTTCTAAAACAGGATTAGTGACACTACTAGCGCCTGCAATGGAATCAGCATCCATGAGGGTGTTATTATTATGAATCATTTGTACTAGACCTCTCGTCCTTGAGAAAATATATAAAATACTGCGTCTTCATCGTCTATAAGACCTTGTTTTAAGGAGATATTCAAGACCACTTATCAGCAATAAAGAAACGACCATCTTGTACTTAAATTTCAATGACCTAAAATCAATCAAAAAGAATAAAAACCACTCATCCCTCTTCTTTTAGGAAACTCTGATTCAGTCTGATCGAATTTTCTGAAAGGAGAAATCTGCTCTGTTTTTGATAAAAAATGGCATAATAATCATTCTATTGT
>CAZQTJ010000397.1:0-1548 GCA_964596035.1 uncultured Cocleimonas sp.
CAATATATTTAATCGATGTATTTTGTGTTAGAAAAAAGGGTTAGCTGAGTCGTTACAAATATATTGTTTTACCCGATTAGTTGCTATTTTGTAGGATGCTTTACGGTGTTATCCCCAGAAACTGTGGATAAGTTTGTGCAGAACCTCCTTGAAACTACCATAAATGACTGATAATAAATCACTTAATAACAATGACTAAAAATAAAGCAGTTGATTTAATAAAGAACATTTTTCTCTTTTATCAAGGTTTTTATTCGACTTTTTCATCAGTTTATTGATTGATTTTTAAAATTTACCCATTTTTAGTGCAAAAAACACACTGTTTTCGACCATGATTATCGTCATAACAATTTATGGCGCAGAATAATAAGCAAGAAAGGGATAAAATAGATGCTCCACGACCTTATCCCCATAAACTGTGGATAAGTTTGTGTAGAACATGCTTTAAACTACTATAAGCTAATGATTATTAAAAATTTAACCTTTTTGGTTAAAAATTAATCATGCATTTTAATAAAGGCACACGATGAGTTTTATCAAGCTTTTTATTTGTTTTTTATATCAATATATTTGTTGATTTTTAGAGTGGAGGATTAAACGCAAACAATATAAAAAATGAGTGATTATTTTCCCTGTTTGCCCTTATTCGTACAAATGCCGAGCACCCTTTCGGTACAAGATACTTCCTGACCTTTCCATTGATTACAATGCCCAAACGCATCGGCATCTAAACAATCCTTATGCTTACTGGCACAAGAGCTGAATAAAAACAAAGGAAGTAGCGACAGTGTGAGTGTATATTTTTTCATTCTTTAGTCCTTCAATTAATGAATTTAGGTGTAAACAAAAGTATAGACGCTTTTAAATCATAAAGGTTTTCTCAAAAAGAAGTAGGTGGATACAAATCTCTACATTTCAATAACAATTCCATCACAGACTCTAACATGACAAGCCTTTACTATTTGACTCACTATTTACCAACAGAGAATCAATATGAAAGCTTCATATCAAACAAGCCTAGCTTTACTTCTTTCGACTACTGCATTGTTTGCACTACTTCCCACTACCGCATCAGCAGAGTGGGGTTTAGGTGTTTCAATGGAGACAACTCAGTCGATGTATAAAAACAATAAGAAAGGCACGGAGATAGACATAAACGCTACACCTAATGTTGAGTATCGTGGTGACCGTCTTAATTTACATAATGGCACACTGTCTTATTCCGTTATTAAAGCCGATAAATATGCGATAGATGTGCTTACAACATCTAAAAATAATGGTTATCAAGCTAAAGATAAAAATATTTTCAAAGGCATGAAGGAGCGTAAAGCATCGCTCGATATGGGCGTGCGTTTACGCGCAGATACCCCATATATTCCTGTGAGTCTTGCTGTTACTAAAGATATTTACAAAGTAAAAGGCACTGAAATTGGTTTGTCGCTTGGCGGAATTAAAACATCTGATAAACATTGGGCAGGCAAGCGTAGCGTTTCTATTGCTCCTGTATTAGGTGCAAACTGGCAAAGCAAAAAAGTGGTTGATTATTAC
>CAZQTJ010000398.1:0-1519 GCA_964596035.1 uncultured Cocleimonas sp.
GCAGGGATAGATAAAGATTTTCACTTTCCTCGGGCTTTAGCCAAATAAATAAAAACACCAGATATTTCATATTTCCTGTGTTAAATATCGAGCAGAAGCTAAAAAAATATATAAAAAATAACATCATATCAGTATAGTAGATTGCTTCCCCCATTTTTCCCCGTGTTTATTGATATTATGCGAATCAAATATTTTTGTGTTCTGATAGTTGTTAGTTTATTTTTTACATCATCTCAGGCTTTTGCGCGTAAGCCGACGGTAGCGTCGTTAAATTATGCCGTTAATCAATTAAAGAAGAAGGCTTTTTCTTTAAATAAGCGAATGAAAACGCAGCAGTTAGTGTTAGAAAAACAGGGGCAGGCGTTTAATGATGTCTTAGAGCAACAAGCGTTGTTGAAAGAGCAGATGGATCAAAAAATACAGCAGCTACAGCTTGAGTTAAATAAGCTTAAAATGAAGGAAGCACCTAAAAAAGATAATCGCTTGTTGTATTTATTGTCTGCTTTGAGTGTTTTTGCGTTGGGTTTGTCACTGTTGTCGTTATTGTTTTTACAGCGAAAGTTCCGTCCTCAAACAGAGCAAATGATTCAGCGTGTTGATAATGTGGAGTCTGATTTAGCGAAGCTATCAGGGCAGAGTGTGCATCACTCGCATGAATTATCGACATTGGTGGCAACGCATGGGGAGTTGTTTAAAGGTTTCGAGACGAAGCTGAATAAGTTGGATAGTGAGCGAAAGTTGAGCCATGAGCGTCGTCAAGCGATTGAGAAAGAGTTGCAGGAATTATTGGCAAAACCAGTGACTTATGAGCCAACCGATGCTGATGGTTTGCTGATAAACACCTTAATAGAAGAAGATAATTTAAATTTCGATGAGATGTTACAGGCTAAGGCATTGGCATCTGAGTATAAAGGTGAGTGGCAGTTAGCGATTGTATACTGGGAAACGTTGTTGAGCGAAAATAATAATAATACCTTGGCTTTGTTGCATATTGCTTATGCTAATTACAAATTGGCAGAGTTGCATAGTAAAGATGAAATTTATAGTGAGAAGGCATCTGCAACGTATAATCAGATTATGCTGTTAGCACCTGAGTATTTTGAAGATATTTATGCTTATGATAGCGATGAGAACATGGGGGCGAGTGAGTTGGTCAATGACCCTGATAAAGTGTTTATCTATCAGCAGATTGAGCAGCTTGTTTTGAAAGTTGATGAGCTGAAAAACTATCAATCAATTTATAATTTAGCTTGTCAGTATGCGAGAGAGGGAAGTCCATTAGATGCAAAAACGTGGTTAGAACAGATAGCGGTTGATACTAGCTCGTTACATTGTAAACACTTGCAGGAAGACGAAGATTTGGATTCTTTGCGAGAGTTGCCTTGGTTTCAGCGTTTGATGAAAGAGGCTTGCGAGGAGGAGAGTTAGCCTGACTTTAAGACGTAAGAATGAGTGCCCTTCAGCTACTAAGGAACGAGCATGAAATAACTTCCCGATTCTAACTTGCTTTTTTATCCCA
>CAZQTJ010000399.1:0-1516 GCA_964596035.1 uncultured Cocleimonas sp.
GAAAGCTATCGTTTTGAATAATGTTTGTTGTAATTGATTCACCGTATTAAGTAACTGTGTATTATCAGCTGTCGCTAATTCTGCGGCGACTGAGGGTGTTGGTGCGCGGGTATCTGCAATAAAGTCGGCAATGGTAAAGTCAATTTCATGACCTATCCCTGTAATAATTGGAATGTCCGACTCATGTAAAGCACGCGCTAAATTTTCATCATTAAATGCGGCAAGGTCTTCAATAGAGCCACCTCCACGAGAGAGTATTAATACATCGCAATCTTTTCTTATATTGGCTTGTCGTATTGCAGACTCTAATTGTAATGCTGCTTTATCACCTTGTACTGTGGCAGGGTAAATAAGAATAGGAATTTGCGGGCAACGGCGTTTTAGTACATTTAAAATATCACGTAATGCTGCACCTGTGGGAGAAGAGATAATACCAATTCTTTTTGGAAAGAAAGGTAGTGGTTTTTTATTAGCCTCATCAAACCAACCTTTTGCTAATAGCTTGGCTTTGAGTTCATCAAACTGTTTTTGTAGTAGCCCCGAGCCAGCTTCCTCCATATGATCGGCAATCAGTTGAAACTCACCGCGTGGCTCATATAAGCCAATTCTACCGCGCAGTAATATCTTCATGCCATTTTCAGGTTTCAAGTCGAGGCGCATATTTTTATTTTTAAACATGGCACAACGTATTTGGGCTTTATCATCTTTTAATGAAAAGTATATGTGACCAGAAGCAGGCCGTGAAAAGTTAGAAATTTCGCCTTCAACCCAGAGTAGTGGGAAGCCTTGTTTTAGTAAAAGACCAGCCTCGGCGTTTAATTCGGATACTTTTAAAATAGTGCGATTATTTTGCATAAGGGAAGGTATTTCGGGATTCAGGTCATTAGGCATAAAAAAGCCGAGAATAATCTCGGCTTTTTTTGGACGATCTTAGAGAAGGCGCTTTAGAAGCGTGGTCCTGCCTTTTTGGCTGCTTCAGCTTGTTTTTGAGCTGCTAAGCCTTGCATTTTAAGAGCGCTCGCAATTTTAATGGCTTTATCCGCTTTGCCGTCTTTAACTGCTGCCGCTGCTTTTTCAAACATTTTTTTCCAGTTCTTCCATTCGAAGCCAGCTTTTGCCGCTACGCTCGTTTCTTTCTTTGCTGCGTCAATCGCTGCTGCTGCATCTGCTGCATAAGTAGTTGATGCTGCGCCTAAAGAAAGGGTTGCAACCGTTAAAGCTGTTGCTAAAGATTTTGCTGAAATAAGTTTCATTTGTGTTACTCCTCCTAAAATTTAAGGTAATGAAGTTGATTGGTTGTTTAATTTGTTCAGTAGGTGATCAAGAAGATTAAATATCCTCTAAAAACAACTAATCCCTTCAATTTTTATTACAGATGACATTGATACCAGTTTACCCCGCCAAGGTCAATCTCTATAATGAGCGGCTAATTTTTTAGATCTGTCAATTCAGGTGTATTACATAAGGTGTAATAAAGAAATGCACAATCTGTATTGGTAGTTCTACCTAGGAGCTT
>CAZQTJ010000400.1:0-1509 GCA_964596035.1 uncultured Cocleimonas sp.
GTATTAAAAGGAGATTTTCAGTTTACTACCAGTACTATAAAGGACTCTTTAAATCATCCGAACTGGAATAAAAATTCAGTGTTAATTTCCGCAACTGATTCAATCTTGTTTCCACTGACTCAAACCACACGTATCACCAAAAATTCACCAATAGGTTCTCAATGAATAAGCTTCAAGCTATCACTGGCTCTCTAACATTTCGCACTGCTTTCATTACATTAATAGCAATGACCATGCTCATCCCTCTCTTTATGACTCAAGAGATTATTAATGAGCGTAATCAATATTATCACCAAAGTATTAATGACATTAGTAAAGGATGGGGAAAGCAACAGACATTCATTGGCCCTGTACTAGTCGTGCCTTATGTTGAACATATTTTTAGTGCGGATACGATAACGGACAAAGATGGTGAAACAAAAACAATTAGCCGTGATATTTACAATAATAAGACGATTATCTTACTTCCTGAAGAACTAAACATTGATGTTAAGCTCAATGAACAGCAACGAAAACGTGGTATTTACAGTACACTTCTTTATATTGCAGATATCACCGTTACGGGTAATTTTGACCTTTCTTCATTGCCACCAGAAAAATCGACTAGTCGTAAAGTAAACTGGGATGAAGCATATTTGGCAATAGGCTTAACCGATACCAAAGCAATCACAGAAACCACGCCTATACGTTGGGATAAGTCTAGCGCACCTTTAGAACCAGGTACTAAATTAAATCAATTTTTAAACTCTGGGTTTCATGCCTCTATGAAACACACTCGACGTTTTAATTCACACCCCAAGTTCAGAATTAAATTATCGCTTAAAGGAAGTGGTGGATTCCGCTTTGCGCCATTAGGAAAAACAACTAAAGCAAATATAGCGTCTGGATGGGCTCACCCTAGCTTTCAAGGTGACATTCTTCCTAATAATAAAGCGGATATATCTAAAGATGGCTTTAATGCTCAGTGGAGCATCCCTCATTTAGCACGTAACTACCCACAAACATGGCTACTTGAAGATGGTAAAGACACACCTAAATATGATTTATATTCTCTAAGCACAGGCGTTAATTTATTTATCCCGATCTCAATTTACACAAAAATAGACCGTAGCATAAAATATGGCGTATTATTTATAGGGCTCACATTTATTGTATTTTTACTCTTTGAAATTATTGCAAAAATACGAACGCATACGATTCAATATATTCTAATTGGCATATCACTTAGCTTGTTTTATCTAATTTTAGTCTCTCTATCCGAACACTTACCTTTTCTGATGTCATATGCATATGCAGCCGCGACAACCATAGGAATTATTACCCTGTATTCTGCCGCAGTATTAAAAAGCTTTTCACGCGCTATTATGATTTTTTTACTATTGGCTAGTCTCTATGGCGTATTATTTTTTATCCTCCAAATGGAAGATTACGCCCTACTCGCAGGGACTGCACTAATAACACTAATTATTATGATTATGATGTTCGCTACGCGCCATTTACAAAAATAGC